>NZ_JBRRDL010000009.1:90000-122948 GCF_056759635.1 Stenotrophomonas sp. STEN056 | reverse complement strand
AAAACCCCCACGGCGTAACACCCACAGCTTAACACCCACTGGGTCGTGCCGAGCCATGCCCGGCATTGGCGCTACCGGGAACGCTCCAGCCGAGCATGGCTGGGCTCTACAGGCAGGGCCCAGCCGAGCATGGCTCGGCACCACCAAAAGCTGCACCACGCGTGGTGTCAGCAAGCCTGCGTGCCAGCTATGCTTGCGCTCCATCACCCCACCAGGAACCAGCCATGACCGCTTCCGTATACGACACCGCGCTGACCACCATTGACGGCGCACCGGCTTCGCTGGGCGACTACCGCGGCAAGGTGCTGCTGGTGGTCAACACCGCTTCCAAGTGTGGCCTCACCCCGCAGTACGAAGGCCTGGAAAAGCTGTACCGCGAGAAGAAGGACGCCGGCCTTGAAGTGCTGGGTTTCCCGGCCAACAACTTCAACGGCCAGGAGCCGGGCAGCGAGGACGAGATCAAGCAGTTCTGCGCGCTCACCTATGACGTGAGCTTCCCGATGTTCTCCAAGATCAGCGTCGCCGGTGCCGACATCCACCCGCTGTACCAGCAACTCACCGCCGCGCAGCCGGCGGCCATCGGCGAAGGCCCGATGCGCGAGAAGCTGGTCGGTTTCGGCATTGAAGCCAACCCGGCCCCGGCCGTGCTGTGGAACTTCGAGAAGTTCCTGATCGGCAAGGACGGCACCGTTGTCGCCCGCTTCGCACCGGACACCACCGCTGACGACGCCGGCCTGCGCGCGGCCATCGACGCGGCACTGGCTGCGTAAGTCACGGCGATAACAGCAGCGTGATTGGCCCAGGCATTCATCGTTGTCCACGAGATGACAGCCAACTTCTGCCGGCAACTTTTGTTGCCGGCAGCGGCGAGCGCTGTGCCTGCTGCGGAGGCAGGTGGCTTTCCCGTGAGGCGCGAAATGATGACCAGTACTTGAAGGAGAGCGTCGAAAAGACGCGCCTCTTCCAAACGCTGCGGGAAAGAAGAGGCCGATCAACGGAGTTGAAGTGCCCGGCAGGATGCGGCTGTTTGCAGGGCGCTTCCGTCCACGGAGTTGAGATCGACTGGTGTCGGATCTGTACCGGCATCTGGTTTGATGGAAACGAGCTCGATCGCCTGCGCGCTGCCATGCAAGCATCTGGAGTTCGAGGAGGTGGGGGCGTGAATCCAATAGAGATCGCGCTGGCCGCGCTCCGGGGATGGTTTCTTCCATAACATTGGGATTTCATCGCGTCGCTGGAATGGACGGCCTGAAAGCTGTGCAGTCGTAGCACTGCAGCCCGGGCAAGCGCGGCGCGGCCGATGCATGCGGTACAAAAAAGCCCGGGAAATCCCGGGCTTTTCGTTTCATCCGACGCTGGCGATCAGTTGCCCCAGTTGGGCATCGGCATCGCGTCGACCGGAATGGTCTGCTGCTCGTCGTCATCATGCTTGCGGTCGCGACGCAGGTCCTTCTCGATCTGGTAGCTGCGGCGCTGCAGCCAGGCATCGCGGGTCAGCGAGTACTCGTCCACCGCATTGTCACGCAGCGAATCGATCGACAGCAGCTGCGCACGCATGTCCACAAGCTGCAGGCCCTGCAGGCCGATGCGCACCTTGTCCATCTCGATCTGGCGCACCGGCGACAGCGGCATGTCACCGGCCAGGCCCAGCACATCTCGCACGGTGCGCGGGCCGAAGAACGGCAACTCCACATAGCGCGACTGACGCCAGCCCCAGGCGCCGAGCGTCTGGCCGAAATCCTCGCTGCGCTTGGGCACCATCGCCTTGCTGGCCGGGTCGAACAGACCGCCGATACCGAAGGTGGAGTTCATCAGGAAGCGGCCCAGCGTGTCCCAGGCATCATCGGCATGGCCCTGCAGCAGCTGGTTGACCATGGTCAGCGGCGAGCGCAGGTTGCTGAAGAAGTTGGTCACGCCGGTGCGGGCGAACTGCGGCACTACCTTGGTGTAGGCGGTGGCCAGCGGCCGGGCAACACCGCGATCCACTGCGTTGTTGAAACGGTGCACGCCGCGGTTGTACTTCTCCCACGGGTCATAGGCCGGCGGTGCGTCGCTGTCGCCATTGCCGGTTGCGGTGGACACCTGGCCACCGTACAGCGCGGCGAAATCGTCTTCGGCTGCCGTCGGTGCGGCGTCGGTATCGGAAGCGCCGGTGTCTGCCTGGGCAAGCGCAGGGCTGCCCGCATCGGTGTCTGCAACGGCGGCCGTATCGGTGGTGGCCTGCGGCGAATCGACGGCTTCCACCGCATCGGCAGGTGTCACCACGGTGGCGGCTGGCGGCCCGGCATCACGCGCGGGTTTGCCGGCACAGGCGGCCAACAGGGCGATGAGGACAAGAAGGGGGAGGGTGCGGAGGAGACTCATGTCAGCTTCCTGCTGAGGATGCGTTGAAATCGAGGGACGGGGCCAGCCGATAGGCGGCACACAGCTCCTGCAGGCCCGCAGGCGTGCCGATGACGTTGCCGCCGCCCTGCGCGCGCAGGCGGTCGGCCAGTTCGCCCAGCAGCGCCAGGCCGGCGCTGTCGATGCGTTCCACCGACTGCAGGTCGAGCTGGCGCAGCGGGCCCAGCCCGCGTGCCAGCTGCGGCCACAGCGCGGTCACCGCGTTGCGGTCGAGCACGCCGGCCAGATGCAGCGTGTCGCCCTCCACGCGGAAGGTGGCGTCACTTGCCACGGGGGGCCGGGCCTGCGGCGGCCTGCATGCTGCCGCTGCGCAGTTCGGTGGCCACCTGCCGGATCGACTTCTGTCGCAGCGGGGCATCGAACTGGTTCTTGAAGGTCTGCACGTAGGAGATACCTTCGATCATCACGTCGAAGATCTTCCACTGGCCGTTGACGTCGCGCATCAGGTACTCGACCGGGGTCGGCTCGCTGCCGCCGCGCACCAGCTCGGTGGACACCTTGACGCCGCGGTTGCCCGGCAGCGCGGATTCGGCCTTGTAGCGGAAGCTGGGCTTGCCCTGGATGTCGAGCAGGGTGGAGCCGTAGCGCGACATCAGGTTGTCGGCCATCGCATCGGCAAACAGTTTGACGTCGGCGTCGGAGGCGCCACGGCCATGCACGCCCAGCACCAGGCGGGCGGCGTAGTCACGGTCGAAGGTGCGGCTCAGTTCGCTGTCGATGAAGGTGCGCAGTGCGGCCGGGTTGGCGCGGAACTCGGCGCGGCGGCTTTCCAGCGTGGTCAGGATGCGGCTGCTGGCGTCCAGCACGGTGCGGCCGGCGGCCGACGGCTGCGCGGCGGTGGCGGCCGGGCGCGCCTGCGCCATGACCAGCGACGGGGTGGTGGCCAGCAGGGCCGAAGCGAGCACGGCGGTGAGCAGTTTCACTTTCATGGTTGCGGTTCCATTGCGGGCGCGTCTGCGCCGGGGGTTTCGTTGCCATTGGCGTCGGCAGCGTTGTTGCCGCCACCGCTGAACATGTACTTGCCCACCAGCTGCAGCAGATCCACTGCCGGCTGGGTGAAGGCGATCTCGTCACCGGACTTCAGCGGCTCGGGGTCTCCACCCGGCTGCAGGCCGATGTAGCTCTCACCCAACAGGCCACTGGTGAAAATGCCGGCCGAGGTATCGCCGGGCATGTCCTTGAACTTGCCGTCCAGGGACAGGGTGACGATGGAGTCGTATTTAACCGGGTCCAGCTGAATATCAGCCACTTGGCCGACGGTCACCCCGCCGATCTTCACGGGTGCCTGCTTGCGCAGCTGGCCGATCTGGGAGAAGCGCGCGGTGAGCACGTAGTCACCGCCGCCGGCACCGAAGCGCTGGTTGGTGGAGGCGACGGCCAGTACCAGCAGCGAGGCCAGGGCCAGCAGCAGGAAGGCGCCTACGGAGAATTCGAGTCGTGGTCCACGAATGGCCATGTTGTTTCACTCCTGATCCATCTGATGCTTCGCGGTGAGCGAAGCCGTTGTGTTTCTGCTCCCACGCAGGTGGCGCGTGGCGTGGGTTGATTACTGGAAGAGCAATGCCGACAGCACGAAGTTGAACATCAGCACCAGCAGCGAGGCATTGACCACCGCGCGGGTGGTGGCCACCGAGGTGCCTTCGATGGTCGGCTCGGCGTGGAAGCCGACATAGGCCGCCACCAACGCCGCGGTACCGCCGAAGATTGCCGACTTGAGCAGGGCCACGGCGAAGTCGTCCCAGAAGTCGACGCTGCCGCGCAGGCCCGACCAGAACGTACCGTTGTCCTGGCCCAGCACATGCACCGCTTCAAAGTAGCCGCCGGCGATGGCCAGCGAACAGAAGATGCCGGTCAGCAGCGGAACGGTCAGCACCGCCGCCCAGAAGCGTGGGGCAACGGCCTTGGCGATCGGGTCAATGGCCATCAGTTCCAGCGCCTTGATCTGGTCGGTGGCACGCATCAGGCCCAGCTCGGCGGCAATGGAACTGCCGGCGCGGCCGATGAACAGCAACGCGGTCAGCACCGGCGCCAGCTCGCGGTACAGCGACAGGCCGAGCAGCGTGGACAGCGCATCGGAGGCACCAAACGTGGTCAGCGTGCGGTAACCCTGCAAGGTCAGCACCAGCCCGACGAAGGCACCGCCGACGGCGATGATCGGCAGCGAGCGCGCGCCGATTTTGTAGATCTCGCGGGTCAGCTCGGCCAGGAAATCGCGGGTCGGCAGCGACCCGCGCAGCACGGTCAGCGAGAACAGCCCGGCGCGGCCAAGGGAGCGGATGGAGGAGGTGAAGGGCATCAGCAAGCGGCTCCGGCGGTAAGGGGAGAGGACGCGCAGCCCTCCTCCCGCATGCGGGGGGAGGTGCCCGAAGGGCGGAGGGGGGCAGCTTCTGCTCCACGTGCTTTCAAAGCGCCCTCACCCCAACCCTCTCCCGCTGTGCGGGAGAGGGGGTACATATCAAGCATCGGGCGCGCTGTTGCCATCACGCGTTCTCCAGCCCGTAGTTGCGCGTTGGCGCATCGAAGGGAATCGGGCCGTCCGGCTGCCCGTGCAGGAACTGCCGCACCAGCGGGTCCTGGCTGGCCTGCAGTTCGTCCGGCGTGCCGGAAAACACGATGCCACCGTTGGCGATCACCACCGCCTGGTCGCAGATCGGCAGCGTTTCATGTACGTGGTGGCTGACGATGATGCTGGTCAGGCCGAGGCTGTCATTGAGGCGCTGGATCAGGCTCATGATCACGCCCGAGGCAATCGGGTCCAGCCCGGTCAGCGGCTCGTCGTAGATCATCAGCGGCGGGTCCAGTGCCAGTGCACGGGCCAGCGCCACACGCCGTGCCATGCCGCCGGACAACTCGCGCGGCCAGGCATTGGCGGCGGCCAGCAGGCCTACCGCGTGCAGCTTCATCTGCACCAGCCGGCGCAGCACGGCTTCCGGCAACTGTGTGTGTGCACGCAAGGGCAGGGCCACGTTGTCGGCCACGCTCAGGTCGGTCAGCAGGCCGTTGCCCTGCAGCAGCACGCCGACGTTCTTGCGCATTTCCAGCAGCGCGCGATTGCTGCGCGGAATGTCCTGGCCAAACAACTGCACGCTGCCGTTCACGGCACGCAACTCGCCGGTCAACGCGGCCAGCAGGGTCGACTTGCCGCTGCCCGACGGGCCCAGCACCGCAGTGATGCTGCCGCGCGGCACCTGCAGCGAAACATCGCGCAGGATCGTGCGTCCGCCGCGATCAATGCGTACGTTGGACAACTGCACCAAGGGTGGCTGGGAAGGAAGCATGGTGACCTTTAACGGAAAACCAACGTTGTAGAATTGTCGGGTTCGGCTGAACAAAAGCGAACTGGACCGTGCAGTATTGTCGCATCCCCTCGCCGCAAGGGAATGTGGGCAGCGCACGTGATACCCGAAACACAGTGTCTGGCGAATGCAGCGGCGCTGCCGCCCGTTGGCCCGAGCGGCGTATTCATTTCTCTGCGAATGCGACACAGCTACGGCAAGATGGCGCGATGACAGCCGCGCCCGACTTCCGCCTCTACCATTCCAATTCGCTCGACGTGCTGGCCTCGCTGCTGGCCCACGCCCTGCGCGAACCGGCGCCCGGCCAGCCGCTGCTGGCGGCCGACACGGTGCTGATCCCGCAGGTGGCGATGCGGCGCTGGCTGCAATCCACGCTGGCGGCCGAATACGGCATTGCGGCCAACCTGGAATTCCTCACCCCCGGTGAGTTCGTGGCACAGGCGCTCAAGGCCAACGTCAGTGGCGAGCGCGATGACCTGGGCGCCACCGGCCTGCATTGGCGCCTGTATGCGGCATTGACCGACCCGCAGTTGATGCGGCGGCCGGCGATGGCCGGCTTGCGGGCCTACCTGGACCGGGGCGATCCGCTGCGCCCATGGGCGCTGGCCGCCGAACTGGGCGGGGTGTTCGAGAAGTACCAGGCCTGGCGCCGGGACTGGCTGCTGCGCTGGGAAGACGGTGCCGAGCCGGGCGACCCGCAGGCCATCCTGTGGCGGTACATCGCCGGTGGCCAGCAGTACCGCGCGCGCCGCATCAATGACTACCTGGCGCGCTTTGAAGGCGCGCATCAGCCGCTGCCGCAGGGCTTGCCAGGGCGCTTGTTCGCCTTTGCCACGCTCAATGTGTCGCCGGACGTGCTGCGGGTGATCGCCACCCAGGCGCGGGTCGGCACGCTGCATTTCTACATGCCCACGCCCACCCGCTCGTACTGGGGCGACCTGCAGACCTTGGGCGAGAAGTTGCGCAGCGGCGTGGACGATCCGTTCGGCATGGAGGCGGGCGAAAATCCGCTGCTGCAGGCCTGGGGCGCGGCCGGGCGCGATTTCATGGCGGTGCTGGGCAGCTACGAAGTGGTGCACCCGACCGGCGAAATTGCCGCCTATGTCGATCCGGAAGCGCATGCCGGGCCCGGTCTGGAACAGGGCGGCCTCGGTGACAGCCTGTTGCATCGCCTGCAGGCCGACCTGTTCCACCGCCGCGCGCTGCCGTCGCCCTTGCGGCCTGCGCTGCGGATGGACGACCCCAGTATCCAGATCCACGCCTGCCACACGCGCCTGCGCGAAATGCAGGTGCTGCATGACCAACTACGCGCGCTGCTGGAAGACCCGCGTTTCGATCCGCCGCTGCAACCGCGCGAAATCGCGGTGCTGGCGCCGGATATCGACCCCTACGTGCCGTACCTGGAATCAGTGTTCGGCGGCCGCAGTGGCAGCGATGAACACATTCCGTGGGCGCTGGCCGATGCCAGCCCGCTGCAGGGCGAGCCGCTGGCCGAAGTGTTCGTGCAGCTGCTGGGGCTGCCGGTGTCGCGCTTCGGTCTCAACGAAATGCTTGATCTGCTGGCCAGCGCGCCCTTGGCCAACGCTGCCGGGCTGGATGCGGCCGCGTTCGAGCGCCTGCACGGCTGGCTGCAGGCCGCCGGCACCCGTTGGGGGCTGGATGCCGCGCATCGCCTGCAGCATCAGGCGCCGCAGGACGACGCCTATACCTGGCAGTTCGCGCTCGACCGCCTGCTGCTCGGCCACGCCAGCGGCAGCGATGACGACATTGGCGGCGTTGCACCGTGGCCGGAGCTGGAAGGCGGCGCATTGGCCGCGCTGGATGCTTTGATTCGCCTGCTGCGGGTGCTGGCCCGCCACCAGAAGACGCTGGCCGATGCGCTGACGCCCGCGCAATGGCGCGAGCGCCTGCTCGGCCTGCTGCTGGCGCTGCTGCCGGAAACGCCCACCGAACCGGCCGCGCAGCGCGCGCTGGACCGGCTGCGCAAGCTCATCACCGAATTTGCCGACGAAGCCGAGAAGGCCAGCTTCGATGCCGCGGTGCCCGCCGAGGTGGTGCGCGCGCACTTTGCCTCGGTGCTGTCCGAAGCCGACACCCGCGCGCCGCTGCTGACCGGCGGCATCAGTTTCGGCCGCATGGTGCCGATGCGCCTGCTGCCGTTCCGGGTGATCTGCGTGCTGGGGTTGAACGATGGCGATTTCCCGCGCCGTGACCCCGGCGCCGGCCTGAGCCGGCTCACCGCCGAACTCGGCACCCGGCATCGCCGGCACGGCGATCGCTCGCTGCGCGAGGACGACCGCTTCCTGTTCCTGCAGCTGTTCGCCTCGGCGCAGGACGTGTTCTACCTGAGCTACCTCGGCGCCGATGCGCGCGACGGCAGCGTGCGTGAGCCATCGGTGCTGGTCAGCGAGCTGGTGGATGCCGCCTCGGCGTATCACGACGCACCGGCGGCGGTGCGCAAGCAACTGGTGGTGCGCCACCCGCTGCAGCCGTTTGCACCGGCCGCGTTTGGCGACGCCGCCGAACCGCGCCGCTTCAGTTATCGCCGCCAGTGGTATCCGGCGGCCGGTGCGGTGGGCGGGGATCGACGCCCGCTGGCGCCGTGGTTCAACGGGCCGTTGCAGGTGCCGCTGCCCGAGGTGCTCAGCGAGACGCGGCTGTCGCTGGATGCGCTGCGCCGCTTCCTGTCCGACCCGGCTGGCCAGTTCCTCAACCAGCGCCTGGGCCTGCGGTTGGCCGGCGATATCGACAGCAGTGACGACATCGAACCGCTGGTGGTGCCCGGCGGCGGCCGCGAGCATTCGGCCATCCAACAGCAGGTGCTGGGCGCCTTGCTGGAAGGCCGCGAGCAGGGGTTGTACGAACGCCTACGCGCCCGCGCGCTGCTGCCGTCCGGAGCGCTGGGCCGGCAGCAGTTCACCCGGCTGCTGGAGCGCGTACGGCCCTGCGCCGAAGCGTTTTCGCAGTGGCATGACGGACAGTCAATGTCATCGGAACTGTACGAAGTTGAGCTTGATGGAATCCGCCTGCACGGACGTGTCGATCAAATTCATCCACAGGGACTGGTGCGCCTGCATGCAGGCTCCGCAGGCGTGGCCTATGTGGTGCGCGGTGGACTGGATTGGCTGCTGGCCAACGCTGCGGGCGCCGGTTTGCCGCTGCTGCAGTTCCACGACGGCGGTACTGCCGGGCACGGCCCGCACACGCTGCCGGCGTTGCCGCAGGAACAGGCGAAAAAGGCCTTGAAAGCCTTGCTGCAGCTGCGTTCCGATGGATTCGACGCACCGCTGTTGTTTGCCCCGTACACCGGCTGGGACATCTACAACAGCGACGCCGATGGCCGCGAAAAGGCCGCGCACGCGCGCTGGTACGGCGGCGATTACAGCTGGGGCGAGCGCAATGGCGAAGCGCTGCAACTGGCGCTGCGCGGGCACGATCCGTTCGCCAGTGAAACCACTACTCACAGATTTATCCACAACAGCCTGTTGATATTTTCGGCGTTGCGCGAGGGCCGCGTGTTGCCTGATTTCGATGTCATCGGCGGCACGGAGGGCGCGGCATGAGCGACGCATCGCACGATCCGTATCTGGACCTGCCGCTGGACGGCCTGCGGCTGATCGAGGCCAGCGCCGGCACCGGCAAAACCTTCACCCTGGCGACGTTGTTCACCCGCTTGGTGGTCGAACAGGGCCTGCGCATGGGCCAGATTCTGGCGGTGACCTTCACCGACGCGGCCACCCAGGAACTGCGCAAGCGCATCCGCGAGCGGCTGGACCTGGCCGCGCGCCTGGTTGGCGTGGCGCCCAGCGCCAGTGACAGCCCGGAAACCGCACTTACCCACCGCATCCTGCAGCGCCACCTGCAGCAGGGCGGCGAAACCGACGTGCAGTTGGGCCGGCGCCTGCGTGTCGCCGCCGAGGAAACCGACCTCGCCGCCATCTTCACCATCCACGGTTTCTGCACCCGCGTGCTGGGCGAATACGCACTGGAAAGCGGCCACACCTTCGCCGCGCCGGAACTGCTGGCCAACACCCGCGAACTGCATGCCGAGCTGGCCGCCGACCTGTGGCGCCTGCATAGCGGGCAGGGCGGCAACCTGGATGCCTTGCTGGGCCTGTGGAAAAACCCCGACGTACTGGCCAAGGATCTGCCCGCACTGGCGGCCGACCTGCCGCTACTGCCAGCGCCGCCGCTGAGCGTGCTGGAAGACACCCGCCCGTTCCGCGACGCCGCCGCACAACGGTTGGCCGCCGGCATTGGCGAACACGGCGACGCGTATCTGCAGCAGCTGCGCGGCGCGCTGGAAGCGGGCGCGCTCAACAAATCCAGCTACAAGGCCGATTGGATCGAACCGCTGTTCCAGCAACTGCTGCAGTGGAGCCGCCATCCGGACCCAACCGCCGAGCTGGACGAACGGCTGGAGCGGCTCACGCTGGAGGCGCTCACCGCCAAGACCAACAAGGGCAAGACCACGCCGCAATCACCGCTGCAGCCGTTGATTGCCGATTTCATGCAGGCCAGCGCGCAGGTGACGCAGTGGCAGCGCCAGCAATCCATCCTGCTGCTGCATCAATTGCGTGGCGAAGTGCGTCAGCGCCTGGCCCAGCTCAAGCAGCAGCGTCGCGTGCAGACCTACGACGACCTGATCGACAACGTCGCCAATGCCCTGCAGGGCGATTACGGCGCGCTGCTGGCCGAGCGCCTGCGTGCGCAGTACCGCTTTGCGCTGGTGGACGAATTCCAGGACACCGACCCGCGCCAGTGGGACATCTTCCGCCGCGTGTTTGCCCCGGCAGATGCCGAGGCCGCCGCCGCGCTGTTCCTGATCGGCGATCCCAAACAGGCGATCTACGGCTTCCGTGGCGGCGACGTACACACCTACCTGCAGGCCAAGGCCCTGGCTGACGCGGCACCGGCGCTGGACCGCAACTTCCGCTCGCGCCCCGGTGTGCTGCGCGCCATCCAGGCGCTGTACGACAACGCGGGCAGCAGTGCCTTTCTCGATGAACGCATCCAGTTCGAGCCGGTGTTGCCGGGCAGCAAACGCAGCGATGACGACTACCTGCTCGATGGCCACGCCGCACCGGCGCTCACGGTCTGCGTGCTTGCCGGTGACGAACAGGGCAAGCCGCTCAAGGCCGACGCCGCGCGCGATGCGGCCACGCTGGCCTGCGTTACCGATATCCACCGGGTGTTGCTGGCCGCGCGCGAAAGCCGCGCGTTGGTCGATGGCAAGCCGGTGCAGCCGGGCGACATCGCGGTGCTGGTGCGTTCGCATAAGGAAGCGGCGCGCATCCAGCAGACGTTGGCGGCGGTGGGCATCCCGGCGGTGGCGGCCGGCAAGCAGAGCCTGTTCGCCAGCAGCGAGGCCCACGATGTGCGGCTGCTGCTGTTGGCCTTGCTGCAACCGGCCGATGAAGGCCGCCTGCGTGCTGCGCTGTCCACCGTGTTGCTGGGCGAAAGCGCCGCCGTCATCGCCGCGCTGGAACACGACGGTGACCGACAGCGCGCGCATCAGGAGCGGCTGCTGCAATGGCGCGACCGCTGGCAGCGCGGCGGTGTATTCGCATTGCTGTCCGACCTGTGCGCCGAACAGGCCGAGCGCCTGCTGGCGCTGGTCGATGGCGAGCGCCGCCTGACCAACTACCTGCAGCTGGCCGAACAACTGCAGGAAGCCAGCAACCGCAGCATCGGCCTGCACGGCCTGCTGGACTGGCTGCAGACCCGGATCGCTCACGCCGACGAAGGCGACGAGGCCCAGCTGTTGCGGCTGGAATCGGACGCGCGCCGCGTGCAGATCATCACCCTGCACAAGAGCAAGGGGCTGGAATACCCGTTGGTGTACCTGCCGTTTGTCGGCATCGCCACCAACGCGCCGGACGCCTCCAACCACCGCACCGTGCACGATGGCGAGCAGCGCGTGCTGCACTGGAAGATCGACAAGGACGACGCGGGCTGGAAGGCCATCGGCCAACAGGTCAATGCCGAGGATGAAGCCGAAACCGCGCGCCTGCTCTACGTCGGCCTGACCCGCGCCGAGCATGCGCTGTGGATAAGTGGCGGTGCATTGACCGGGCTGGCGTCATCGCGGCTTGGGCCGATGCTGCATGACATGGACGCGCTGGCCGCGCACGCCGATATCGACATCGTTGCCAGCGGCGCTGCCGCCTTGCCGCCGCGCCTGCCGGCCGAGCGCGACCACGCCTTGCCGGCGGTGCGCAGCGTGCGCCGCGCGGTGCCGCACGACTGGTGGGTGTACAGCTTCACCCAGCTGGCGCACGCCGAAGGCGGCCACGACACCTCGGCCGCGGCTACCGAAGACAAAGGCGGCGCAGCCGACGAACCGGCGCAGGTGGATGTCGAGGCCGAGCCTGCCGTCGCCGTGGCGGACGTGCAGCCGGAAGTGTTCGACCCACGCTTTGCCGGCAGTCGCTTCGGCAACGTGTTGCACGCCGCGCTGGAGAACGTCGACTTCGGCCTGTGGCACGCCTGGAAAGCTGGCGATGCCGCACCGGAAGGGCAGGGCGAGATCATTGCCAAGGCATTGCGCAGCGATGGTTATGTGGAGGACGACATCGGCGACGGCGTGGCCCTGCTCACCGGGCTGATCGGGCAGACCCTCACCGTCACCCTGCCCGAAGGCGGCGCCCTGCATTCGCTGGACGCCGGCGAACGGCGCGCTGAAATCGAATTCCACTTCGCCATGCAGCCGACCACGGTGCCGGCGCTGCTGCGGGTGCTGCACGCGCACGGCGTGGTGGCCGGCCGCCACAGCTTTGGCCTGCGCCGCCAGCTGGAAGGCCTGATGACCGGCAAGATCGATTTGACCTACGTCCGCGACGGGCGTTGGTACGTGCTCGACTACAAATCCAACCGGCTGCCGGACTACGCCCCGGCGCAGCTGGACGTGGCCATGCGCCACAGCGAATACGACCTGCAGGCGCTGATCTACACCGTGGCCCTGCACCGCTGGCTGCGCTTCCGCATCGGTAACAGTTACGACTACGCGCGCGACTTTGGCGGCATCCGCTACCTGTTCTGTCGCGGGCTGGATGCCGCGCGTGCGCAATCGCCGGGCCTGTACGCGCACACCTTTGCGCCGGCACTGGTCAACGCGGTGGATGAATTGTTCGCCGGCGGCGCGGAAGGCCACGCCGCGTTGTTGGCACGCTTGGAGGGCAGGGCATGAGCCTGTTGGCTGCATTGAACAAGGCCGGTGCGCTGCGCCCGTTGGACCACGCACTGGCGCAGAGCCTACGCCGCTTGGACGCGGACACACCTGACAGCGTGCTGGCGGCGGCGGCACTGGCCTCGCTGGCGGTATCGCAAGGGCATGCCGGGTTTGATCCGCGCCAGCCGCAGCGCCTGGTGGATGCGGGTGTTGAGTGGCCTGCCGCCGGGGAGTGGATTGCGCAGTTGGCGGCGTCGAAGTGGATATCCACAGCTGTGGATAACTGCGTGGCATCGGAGCAGGCACCGCTGGTCTGGGAAAACGGGCTGCTGTATCTGCGGCGCTATCGTGAGTACGAGCGCCGCTTGGCGCTGGGATTGCAGCGGATTGGCGGGGCGCCGGTTGCCGGTGGTGATGTTGCTGGCTTGGTGGGAGTGTTTGGGCGCTTGTTTCCGGGCCAGGTGGCGTCTTTTATCCAGCAGGCCGATCTTTTCGGCGCGCCCTCACCCCAGCCCCGCTCCGCGCCCCAGCCCTCATGCCAGCATGAGGTCGTTCGTGGGGCCGCGAACCAGTGGTTCGCAGACGGCCCCACTCACCCCGCACGCGGGAGAGGGGGCAAAAAGCAGGCAGCGCGGCAAGGCCCCCAGACATCAGCACAGCCCGACCCCTCCCTTCTCCCGCAAGCGGGAGAAGGTGCCCGAAGGGCGGATGAGGGGAGGCCTTTAGACCTCCAAGCCCGCGCCGCCGCTACCGCCCTGCGCCACAACCTGCTGCTGGTCACCGGCGGCCCCGGCACCGGCAAAACCACCACCATCACCCGGCTGCTGGTGCTGCTGGCCGCGCAGGCCCGCGCCGAAGGCAAACCCGCACCGCGCGTCGCCCTGGCCGCGCCCACCGGCCGCGCCGCCGAGCGCATGGCCGAAAGCCTGCGCAACGCCGTGCAGCAATTGCCCGCCACCGGCATCGACGCCGCGCTGTGCGAGCAACTGCCCAGCACCGGCACCACCTTGCATCGCCTGCTCGGTGTGATCCCGGATTCGCCGCGTTTCCGCCACCACGCCGACAACCCATTGCCCTACGACGTGGTGGTGGTGGACGAAGCCTCGATGATTGATCTGCCGCTGATGACCAAGCTGGTCGAGGCGGTGGCCGACGGGACCCGCCTGGTCCTGCTGGGCGATCCCGACCAGCTGCCATCGGTGGAAGCCGGCGACGTGCTCAGCGCCATCTTGCGTGCCGCCGGCGATGGCCAGCGCATCGTGGTTGAAGACGCCCGCGCGCTGCAGCCCCTGCTCGGCGAACTGCCGGCCGACGCACTGGAAGCACAGCCCACTCTGTTTGCCGGTGCCCGCGTGCAACTGCAGCGTGGCTATCGCCAAAGCGATGCCCTGCAGCTGGCGCCACTGGCCACCGCCATGCGCCAGGGCGATGCGACTGAAGCGCTGGCCTTGCTGCGTGGCGATCAATTGGCCGGCGTGCACTTCCACGAAGGCGATATCGACCCGCTCAGCGCCTGGCGCGGCCCGTTGCAACAGTACTGGGACGCACTGGCCATTGCCGGCAACCCGGCCGACGCCCTGGCGCTCACCGGCCGGCTGCGCCTGCTCACCGCCGTGCGCGAAGGCCCGCAGGGCGCGCGCGGCCTCAACGCGCGTATCGAGGAGCGGCTGGCCGGTGCGCAACGTCGCGGCAGCAGCGGCCCGGGCTATTTCCACGGGCGGCTGCTGATCGTTACCGAGAACAGCTACCGCCACCGCCTGTTCAATGGCGATATCGGCATCTGCCTGAGCGATGGCAGCAGTCGTGGCACCACGGCCTGGTTCCCGGGCGACGACCCGACCAGCCCGCGGGCCTTCCACCCGGCGGCCCTGCCCGCACACGAAAGCGCCTTCGCCATGACCGTGCACAAGGCGCAGGGCTCGGAGTTCGACCAGGTCTGGCTGCAGCTGCCGCGCAAGGACAACCGCGTGCTCAGTCGCGAGCTGCTCTACACCGGCATCACCCGCGCCCGCCACGGCCTGCACATCGCCGGCAGCGCGCAGGTCATCGAAGCGGCACTGGCCCGCCACGCCAGCCGCTGGTCGGGCTTGGCGGAGCGGTTGGCGGGTATAAAGGCGCCAGCCGAACGATCCACGCAGGACACAGACCTATGAAGACTTTTTGGATGATGGCCTTGGTTCTGGGCCTGACGGCCTGCCAACAGCAACCCGGTGACGGCGCCAGTCCGCCCGCGGCCAGTACGGTCACCGACGACATCACCTCGGCCCGCGCTTTCCTCAGCCACATCTACGCCGGCTACCACCCCGGAGCAGGGTTGGAGGCGATGCTGCCGGACGAGCAGGTCTACGTGCCGGCCCTGTTGGCAGCCATGGAGGCCAACCGCAAGGCCTACGACGGCGAGGTGGGCTACCTGGGCAGCGACCCGCTGTGCCAGTGCCAGGACACCGCGCAGGACCTGCGTGCGCTGGACTTCCAGATCACCCCGCTCGGCGACGGCCGTCTGCGTGCCACCGCCACGCTGGCCGATGCGGACAACCCGCTGGCGCTGGATCTCACCCTGGGCCGCCACGGTGACAGCTGGCGCGTGGCCGACATTGCCGGCCCGGGCGCGCCAAGCCTGCTGCAGGCGTTGGAGCACGACACGGCCGCGCAGGAACAGGCGCGCTGAGATATCCACAGGAAAGCTGAACCGCCTGCGGCGAGGGGCGGCAGGGCCCGGTGCCGGGCCGGCCCCGTGCTGCCCCTGCACACGCTGGCTGGTAGCATGTCCACCCCGTAATCCAAGCGCTGTCTGTAATGACTGATTCCAAGAAGCCGCCCGTCACCCAGGCCCAGGCCGAAGACGCCGTACGCACGCTGCTGCGTTGGGCCGGTGAAGATCCCTCCCGTGAAGGCCTGCTGGACACCCCGCGCCGGGTGGCCGAGGCCTATGGCGACTGGTTCAAGGGCTATCAGGACGACCCGCGCGAGTACCTGGCGCGCACCTTCGAGGAAGTGGCCGGCTACGACGAGATGATCGTGCTGCGCGACATCGAATACGAAAGCCACTGCGAACACCACATGGCCCCGATCCTCGGCCGCGTCCATGTCGGCTATGTGCCCAATGGCCGGGTGGTCGGCATCTCCAAGCTGGCACGCGTGGTCGAGGCCTATGCGCGCCGCTTCCAGGTGCAGGAAAAGATGACCGCGCAGATCGCCGACGTCATCCAGGACGTGCTGCAGCCGCTGGGCGTGGGCGTGGTGGTGGAAGGCTCGCACGAGTGCATGACCACCCGTGGCATCCACAAGCGTGGTGTGTCCATGGTCACCTCGCGCATGCGTGGCACCTTCCATGACGACGCGCGCACCCGCGCCGAGTTCCTGCGTTTCATCGAAGTCGGCCAAGCCCGCCGTTAAGCCAAGGACCTGCGCGCGCTCGATGAAGTATCCCCAACGCATTGCCGGCTATCAGCGCCTGCGCGAGCAGCCGCTGTGGAAACTGCTGGCCTCCGACCGCGCGCCTGTCCTTATCGGGTTGCTGCAGGGCCTGTTGCTGGAAACGGACCGGCGTGTGCCGGGCTCGATCCTGGCCGAGCGCCTGCAGCAGCAGCTGGACGCGCTCAACGCCGACGAGCTGGACGTGGAACTGCCGCGTACCGCCCAGGCCTATATCGCCTACTGGCTGGCCCAGGGCTGGCTGGAGCGGCGCCTGCCGGAGGGCGCCAGCGAAGAGGAATACGAGCTCTCGCGCCAGGCCGTGCAGGCCATCCGCTTCATTGCCGGGGTCGAACACAACGCCAGCCTGGCCACTGAAAGCCGGTTGGCGATGGTCATGCAGCAGCTCTCGCAGCTGGCCCAGCAGACCGAGGCCAACCCGGAAGCGCGCCTGGCCGCGCTGCGGGCCGAACGCGAGCGCATCGATGCCGAAATTGCCCAGGCCGCCAGCGGCAAGGTGGCCACGCTGGACGGCAAGCGCGCGCTGGAGCGCACCCGCGACGTGATCCGCCTGGCCGATGACCTGGCCGAAGACTTCCGCCGCGTGCGCGATGATTTCGAGCAGCTCAACCGCCGTTTCCGCGAACGCATCATCGATGACGAAGGCGCGCGCGGTGACGTGCTCGACCGGCTGTTCAGCGGTGTTGATGTGATCGGTGAATCCGACGCCGGGCGCAGCTTCCAGGGCTTCTGGGACCTGCTCAATGACCCGCAGCGCAGCGCCGAACTCGATGCCGCGCTGGATACCGTGCTCAACCGTGGCTTCACCCGCAAGCTGGACCGCAACGAGCGCAACTTCCTGCGCAACTTCACCAGCACGCTGCTGGAACGCGGCGGCCAGGTGCATGAGGTGATGCAGCATTTCGCGCGCAGCCTGCGTGGCTTCGTGCAGAGCCGCGGTTACCTGGAACAGCGCCGTCTCAACCAGCTGCTCAAGCAGGCCCAGGGCCAGGCCCTGCAACTGCGCGATGACATGCACCCCACCGCGGCCACCGGCTTCGTCCTGCCTCTGTCCTCCGCGCGGCTGCGTTCCATCGGCCAGTGGCGCCTGCACGACCCGCGCAGCCATCAGGTGGAAACGGCCATCTTCATGGCCGAGGCGGCGGAAATTTCGCTGGACAGCGTGGGCGACCTGGTCGCGCAGTCGGAAATCGACGTGCGCACCCTCAAGGACAACCTGTTCATGCTGCTTGGCACCCGCCCGCAGCTGTCCATCTCGCAGGTATTGCGGGAGCGGCCGGCGCGGCAGGGCCTGGGCAGCGTGATCGGCTATCTCTCCATCGGCACCCGCCACGGCATGGTGGTGCGCGATCAACTGGAAACCGTGGAATGGACCGGCGGCGACGGCAAGGTGCGTCGCGCCCGCGTGCCGCTGGTCTGGTTCCTCAAGGAAAGACGCGATGAACTGGTCTGAGACCGAAATCGAAAACGACGACGAGGGCACCGCCGCCGCGGCCCCGGTTGCCGCACCCGCCGCCAGCAAGGGCAATGGCCCGTTGTTCCTCGGCGACACTGGCAACCTGCCGGCCGAGGCGCGCCGCGCGCTGTGCCAGCTGCTGGCCGGCCCCAGCGTCGATGCCCAGCGCCAGCCCGCGCAATGGACGGCCCTGCTGCGTCACGAAGATGCGGTGCGCAGCCTGTTGTGCGAGCTGTTCCTGGAGCTGGTGCTGGACCGTGACGGCGGCATTGCCTTCACCCGCCAGGCCGACACCGCCGAACTGGATTCGCCGACCCTGCTGCGCAGCGCACCGCTGACCTTCATTGAATCGGTGCTGTTGCTGTTCCTGCGCCAGCAGCTGGCCGAAGCCGACACGCGCGGCGAACGCGCGGTGGTGGAAGAACTGCAGCTGGTCGAAGCAATGAGCATCTACCAGAAGAACGTCTCCACCGACCAGGCCGGCTACGGCAAGCGGGTGAGCGCGGCCATCGCCAAGATGCGCGAGAACCAGCTGCTGTCCAGGCTGCGTGGCAGCGAAGACCGCTACGAAATCTCGCCGGCATTGAAGCTGCTGTTCTCGGCCGAGGACGTGCAGGTGTTGGCCGATGCCTATCGCCAGCTGCGCGAAGGTGGCGACACAGCCGCCGCTGACGAGGCTGCCGGCGACGCCGACGAATGACGCGCCCGCGCGTCGCCCCGAATTTGTTTTCCGCCGTCGCGCAACGCGCGGCGGTTGAAGGATGAGCCGCATGGAAACGACCACCCAAACCCTGCTCCCCGCTGCCGCGTTGTTCAATGACCCGGCCAGCGACGCCCGCGCAAACCAGTTCCGCATGCGCCGCCTGCAGGTGCTCAACTGGGGCACGTTCTCCGGCCTGACCGAAGTGCCGATTGCCGAACGCGGCTTCCTGTTCGTCGGCCGTTCCGGCTCGGGCAAATCGACCCTGCTCGATGGCATGAGCGCCCTGCTGACGCCGCCGAGCATCGTTGACTTCAACGCCGCCGCGCGCGAAGCCGAACGTTCCGGCCGCGACCGCTCGCTGGTCTCCTATGTGCGCGGCGCCTGGGCCGACCAGCAGGACAGCGAGTCCGGCGAAATCGCCACCCAGTACCTGCGCAAGGGCGCCACCTGGACGGCGCTGGCGCTGGAATACCACAACGCCCGCGGCGAGGCGGTGTCGATCGTGCGCCTGTTCTGGATCAACGGCGCCGGCACCTCGGCCAACGATGTGCGCAAGCACTACATGGTGATCCCGCGTCGCTTCGACCTGACCGAACTGAACGGCTTCGACCTGGACCTGCGCAAGCTGCGCCTGCGGTTGAGCGAGGACGTTGCCCACTTCGACAGCTTTGCCGGCTACGCCGAGCGCTTCCGCCACTTGCTGGGCATCGGCAACGACATGGCGCTGCGGCTGCTGCACAAGACGCAGTCGGCCAAGAACCTGGGCGACCTCAATGCCTTCCTGCGTGGCTTCATGCTGGAAGAGCCACGCACGTTTGAAGCGGCCGATCGCCTGGTCGAAGACTTCTCCGAATTGGATGGCGCGCACCACGCCGTGGTCACCGCGCGTCGTCAGGTGGAAACACTGACCCCGGCGCGCGAGTTCCATCACGACCTGACCGAGCTGCGCAAAGGCGTGGCCAACCTGCGCGACCTGCAGATCGGCATTGACGGCTACCGCGAAGAAACGCGGCTGGAGCTGGTCAACGAGCGCATGCGCGAAGTGGAAATGATCGACCGCGGGCTGATGGGCGAGGAAGGCCAGCGTCGTCAGGCGCTGGACAACCACGAACAGAAGCTGGTCGAGCTTGAACGCCTGCAGCGCGAGCAGGGCGGCGAGCGCATCGAAGAACTGGAGCGCGAGCGCACCCGTGTCGAGCGCGAACTCGATGAGCGCGCACGTCGCCGCAAGCAGCTGGAAAGCGCCTGCCGGCAACTGGGCATGGCCCTGGCCGATACCGCCTCCGCATTCTCCGAGCAGGTGGAGCAGGCGCGCGGCCTGATTGATGGCAGCCGTGACGGTGCCGGCAGCGTGGACGACGCCATCGCCGAGCGCATGGCCGAACGCCGCGACGATGAAAAGCGCTTTGCCGCCTTGCGTGTGGAGCTGGAGTCGCTGAAGTCCGCGCCCAGTTCCATCCCGGCACCGCTGCAGCAGATGCGCGCACGCCTGTGCGACGACACCGGCCTGCCGGAATCGGTGTTGCCGTTTGTCGGTGAACTGATCCAGGTGCGCGAAGACCAGATCGGTTGGCGTGGCGCCATCGAGCGCGTGCTGCACGGTTTCGCGCAGTCGCTGCTGGTCGATGAAAAGCACCACAGCCAGGTCGCCGAATGGGCCAACCGCACCCACCTGGGCACCAAGCTGGTGTACTTCCGCGTGCGCGACAACGAGTTGCTGCATGCGCGCGAACCGGAGAAGCGTTCGCTGATCCACAAGCTGCAGCTGCGTGACCATGCCTTCGGCGATTGGGTTTACAACGAACTGCTGCGTCGCTTCGACTACACCTGCGTGGAAAACGCTGGCCAGCTGCGCAACGAAGACCGCGCACTGACCCGCGAAGGCCAGATCAAGCACCCCGGCGACCGTTACGAAAAAGACGACCGCCACGCCGTCAACGACCGCAAGCGCTGGATGCTGGGCCACGACAACCGTGACAAGCGCCGTGTGTTCGAGCGCGAAGGCCAGGAACTGGCACAGCGCATCGCGCGCAGCGAGGCCGACGTCGCCATGCTGCGCAAGCAACGCGAAAGCGGGCAGGAAAAGCAGCTGGCCGCGCGCGTGCTGGTGGAGCGCGACTGGGACGAAATCGATCTCGGCCCGCGCCTGCAGCGCCTGAGCGACATCGACGAACAGCTCACCGACCTGCGCGAAGGCGACAACGCGCTGGCGCGTGTGGGGCAGCAGATCGAACTCACCCGCGGCCTGCGTGACCAGGCCAAGCGCACCTACGAAGACGTGCGCCTGGAGCGCGCACAGCTCTCGCGCGAACGCGTGCGGCTGGAGCAGCAGCGTGACAACGGCGCCGCCCGCGTCGCCAGCACACCGCTGACCGACGCCCAGCGCGAAGGCCTGGGCGAGCGCCTGCAGGCACTGCCCGGCTTCAACCTGGACACGCTGGAAAGCCACTTCCGGGTGATCGAGCGTGGCCTGGGCGAAGAGCTGGGGCAGAGCCAGAGCCGCGATGCCAAGCTCACCCAGCACCTGCTCGACTGCTTCCGCAAGTATTGCCAGCAGTGGCCGGAAGATTCCGGTGACTTCACCGTGTCGCTGAGCAGCGCCGATGATTTCCTTGCGCGTCTGCAGCGCCTGGAAAGCGACGGCCTGCCGCGTCACGAAGGCCGCTTCTTCGAGTTGCTGCAAACGCAGAGCAAGAACAACCTGCTGGCCCTGCAGCGTCACACTGCCGAAGCGCACAAGGCGATCAAGCAGCGCATGGACGAGGTCAACGCCTCGCTGGAACAGGTGCCGTTCAACCGCGGCACGGTGCTGGCCATCGACGTCAGCGACCGTCGCCTGCCGGAAGTGCAGGATTTCCAGCTGCAGCTGCGCGCGGTGCTGACCCACCAGCAGACCGAAGACCGTTCACTGGCCGAAACCCAGTTCAACGTGTTGCGCGACCTGGTGCGCCGCCTCGGTGCGCAGGAGCCGGAACTGCGCCGCTGGCGCGAGCAGGTGCTGGACGTGCGCCAGCATGTGGAGTTCTTCGGTGTCGAACTCGATGGGCAGACCCGCGAACAGGTGGAGATCTACCGCAGCGGCGCTGGCAAATCGGGCGGCCAGCGCCAGAAGCTGGCGACGACCTGTCTTGCCGCCGCGCTGCGTTACCAGCTCGGTGGCGAAGACGGCGAACTGCCGCGTTACGCGGCCGTGGTGCTGGACGAAGCCTTCGACAAGGCCGACAACGAATTCACTGCCCTGGCGATGAACATCTTCGAGAACTTCGGTTTCCAGATGGTCGTGGCCACCCCGCTGAAATCGGTGATGACGCTGGAACCGTTCATTGGCGGCGCCTGCTTTGTCGAAATCAGCGGTCGCCACGATTCGGGCGTGCTGCTGATCGAATACGACGACGAAGCCAACCGCCTGAAGCTGCCGGCCCGCGCACGTGGTGCCGCTGCACGCGCGCAGGAGGACGCCGAACACGCGAGCAGGCACGAGCCGCAGGCGGAAGACGTGGAGCCGGAAGTGGAGGCCATTGTCGCGACGGCTGAAGCGGAGGTTGTGGAAGCCGAAGCTGAGAAGCCAGTCAAAAAGGCATCCAGGAAAGTGACGAAGAAGACCGCTGCCACCGAGCAGTAATCTCAGGCGGAGCGAGCTTAAAAGCCCCTCTCCCCTCGCGGGAGAGGGGTTGGGGAGAGGGGGAAGCTGCCGGAGTCAATGAAAGTAACTCGCCTCAGCTGCTGAAAGCACCCCTCCCCAGCCCTCCCCTTGGCTTCGCCAAAGGGAGGGAGCAGATCACCGTGGCTGTGCCACCGCGCTACAAAACCAAGCGCGCTCCGCTACAGTCGTGCCATCCGCCTTCAAGGAGCACACCATGCACTACGTAGAAATCGTCGCCATGCTGGTCGTGGTGCAGTACCTGTTCTTCGCCTCTCTGGTCGGCCGCGCGCGTGGCCGCTTCGGTGTCAAGGCGCCGGCCATCACCGGGCATGAAGGCTTTGAGCGCGCCTACCGCGTGCAGATGAACACGCTGGAGCTGATGGTCGCACTGCTGCCTGCGTTGTTCGTTGCCGCGCGCTTCTGGCCGGCAGAATGGGTGGCCGGCATCGGCGCGGTGTACCTGCTCGGTCGCTTCATTTACTGGCGTGCCTACGTCAGCGCACCGGCCAGTCGTGGACTGGGTTTTGGCCTGTCGATGCTGCCGGTGATCGTGCTGTTGTTGATGGCCCTGGCCGGCGCCGTCCTGCGCTGAGCCGGAGCTGGACCTAGGCCGGGATTTCATCCCCGCATAGGCACTCGCAACGGCTGCAACGGCATGCACAACGAAGGGAGCCTCGCGGCTCCCTTCGTCGTTTCAATCACTGCTGCTTTTAGAAATCCAGACTCAGCTTTGCGTAGCTGTAACGCCCGGGCAGGTCATACGTGCCCGGGTCGTAACCGTTGAGCGTGCAGCTCAGGCAGATCGGCGGGTTCTTGTCGAACACGTTGTTGACGCCCACGGTGACCTTCACCCCCTTCATCCAGGCATCGGTCCGCCAGCTCACCTGCGCGTCGTGGTAAGTGGTCGAGCCGAGCCAGTGTTCATTGGCAACGCTGTCGGTGCAGATCGCAAAATCCCTCGCACCGGCGCAGCGTTCACGCAGGCGGTCGATGTAGCGCATCGTCCAGTTCGCGTTCCAGTTGCGGAAATCCCAGTTGGTGGTCAGCGTCGAACTCCATTCCGGAATGGCGCTGTCGTTGACCTCCACGCCCGGGCCCTTGGGCTCGGCCTGGCCGGATTCGTTGATCAGCTCGTAGCGCGTCACCCAGGTGGATTTCCAGTCAAAGCCCAGTTGGCCCCAGCCGGCTTCCGGCAACAGCCAGTGCGCGGTGAAATCCCAGCCGCTGGTGTTGATGGTGCCCAGGTTGGCCAGGATGTCCTCGAAGCGGATGATCTGGCCGCGGTCGTTGCGCGTGTAGCTGGCGCAGGCCACCGGGTCGCGGGTGTCGATGCAGCGGTCCATGATGGCCTGTGCATCCGGTGCCTGGATCGCATCGTCAATGGTGTGCCGGTAGAAGGTCACGCCCAGGTCCAGCTTGCTGGCCCAGCTGCTGTCCACCGCCCAGCCCGGGCTCCAGACAAAGCCGGCCATGAACGAGCGGCTTTCTTCCGGATCCAGCTCGCGGTTGCCGGCGGTCACCACCGATATCTGCGGGTTGGCCTGCTGATAGCCCGGCGGCACGCCATCGGCCACGCACTTGGGCGTGGTGGAGGCCGCGTCGTTGCAGGGGTCCACCAGGGTCGCATCGAAACGGCTCAAGGTGCCGTACAACTCACCAATGGACGGTGCGCGGAAGCCCTGTGCAAAGGACATGCGCAGCAGCAGTTCATCGGCCGGATGCCAGCGCAGGCCGATCTTGCCGGTGCCGGTGCCGCCGAAGGTGGAGTAGTCCGAGTAACGCCCGGCGATGCTCATGTCCAGGCTCTTGCCCCAGAAGCCCCCGCGCGCCAGCGGGATGTCGAATTCGGCGTAGGCTTCCTTCACCGAGTAACTGCCAACGGTCACGCCGGAAGGCACGCCGTTGTATTCGCCGGCGATGGTGATCGGGTCCGGATGGTATTCGCCCTTGTAGCGGCGCCACTCGGCACCGGCGGCAAAGGACAACGGCCCGGCCCACATGTCGAACAACTCGCCGGTGATGTTGGCCGAGGCCTGGCTCAAGGTGTTCTTGCTGCGGTCACGCACGATCGGCGAAATCCACGCCAGCATCTCCGGGGTGATGGTGCCCGGCCCGCCGAAGATGTTCAGCGGCACGCAGCCGGCGATGGCGGCGCAGGCGGCCGGGTCGCCCAAGGCCTGGTTGATGTGCTTGATGTTGTAGCTGCCGGTGTTGGTCTGGGTGGCCTTGCTTTCACTGGTCATCGCGTTGATGTCCCAGTTCCAGGTGCGCTGGTTGACCTCGAACACGCCGTCCAGCCCTGCGGCCGCGTACCAGGTCTTCACCTCCTGCTCGTAGCGGCGTGGGCCGCCTTCCACCGGCCGGCGGCCGATCAGGAACAGGTTGGGGTTGCTGCCCATGGTGGTCAGGTCAAAACCGAAGGGGTTGTACGGATTGTTGGCCGAGATCACCAGGTTCTTTTCGGCCCAGTCGTTGTACACACCAGCATCGGTACCGAGGAAGAACGGCTCCGGCGCGGCCTGGTTGGCCGATTCGCGCTCGCTGTACAACCCGCGGAACCAGCCGCTCACCGCTGGCGTGAACTCAAAGCGCACCTGGCCGAAGACCGACTTGCGCTCATTGGGTGTCAGCAGCAGGTTGTAGGGTGCGAAGTTGAAGCGGTTGGCTGTGCTGAATGGAATGAAGTCGCCCGGGAAGGCGGGATTGCCGGCAAAGCTGGCGCCGTTGGGCAAGGTGATGTTGCAGGTTGCCGTGCCGGGGATGGGGTTGCCCGCGTCGTCCTTGCCCAGCGGACACAGACCGCCATAGGTGTTGTTGCCATCAACCGGCGCAAACACCGCGCGGCCACCGGGCGTGGCCGAGCTGCCATTGGCAAGGCCGGTGCCGGGGACGGGTTCGCGGGCCCATTTGTATTCGGTCGAGCTGATTTCCTTCTGCTTGAACCACGACGCACCGACAATCCACTGCGCGCGTTCGCCGCTCTTGCCGAAGCTCATGTCCACGCTGGTGGTGTCGCCGCCCTTGAGGTTGTAGTCGCCGTATTGCACCTCGATGTGGCCGCCGTCGGCGTTCTTCTTGGTGATGACGTTGACCACGCCGGCAATGGCATCGGAGCCGTAGATCGACGAGGCGCCGTCCTCCAGCACTTCAATGCGGTCCACCAGCGCCAAGGGAATGGTGTTCAGATCCACCGACGAGCCCACGCCCGAGCCGGAGGATTCGTTGACCCAGCGGATGCCGTCCACCAGCACCAGCACGCGCTTGGGGCCGAGGTGGCGCAGGTCCACCGTGGCCGCGCCCGCACCCACGCCGCCGCCGTCGGGCGGGAAGCCGAAGTTGCCGCTGGAGTTGAGCTTGGTGCTCAGCGAGGCGCCGCTGGCGGTGAGGTGCTGCACCACGTCGGCCACCGACGTATAGCCGGTGCGGTCGATGGCTTCGCGGGTGAGTACCTGCACGGGTACCTGGGTTTCCAGCTCGGCCTTCTTGATGCGGCTGCCGGTGACCTGGACGGTGTCCAAGGTCCGGGCGCTGTTGCCGGGCTCGGTGTCCTGTGCGGCAGCGACGGTGGGCAACAGGCACAACAGGGAAATCTGTACGGCGAGTGTGAGGCGGTGCGTGCGTAGCGGTAACGACGTCATCGGGAAGCTCCTATGAATGCCGGACTACCTGCCCACCGGAACGGTGGGTGCCTCGCGTTTGTAAACAATCCGTTATCGCCCGGCAAGCGGAGAAGGCTCAAAAAAGCGGTAGGCCCAACAGACAGCAACATGAATTGGTCAGCCGGCAGCATCGGCCCCGTTGCCGGCCGCATCGGCAAGCCGGGTTTGTGCGGCAAGTTGCCCGGGCCGGGTATGGGCGCCCACAAAAGCGAACAGTTCGGTGGCGGCCATGGGCCGGGCAAACAGGTAGCCCTGCCCGTACACCACGCCGCGGCTGCGGAAGAACTCCGCCTGCGCGGGCGTTTCAATGCCTTCGGCCAGAGCCTGCATGCCCAGCGTACGGGCCAGGTCGAGGATGTGTTCGGCCACCTGGCTGGTGACGGCCTGGGTGCAGGTGGTGGAGGTGAAGCTCTTGTCCACCTTGAGGATGTCGAACGGGTAGGTGGCCAGGTAGGACAGGCTGGAATAGCCGGTGCCGAAGTCGTCAATGGCGATTTCGATGCCCAGCTCGCGGATTGCGTTGACCACGTTCAAGGCACTGGCTTCCTCCAGCAACCGGGTTTCGGTGGCTTCCACCACAAACTGCCCACAGCCGGGCCCGATCCTGTGCAGCATCGCTGCCAAGCGTTCGGGTGTCTGCTCCGATTGCAGGTCGCTGGCGGCCAGGTTCACCGCCAGCCGGAACCCGGGCGTGTGCTGCAGGAAGCTGCGCATGTCCCGTTCCACCAGGGCCAGCACCCGCGCGGTGATCAGCTGGATCACGCCGGCCTGCTCGGCGATGGGAATGAAGCGGTCCGGGAACAGCACCGTGCCGTCCTCGTATTCCCAGCGCAGCAATGCCTCGGCACCGATGCAGGTGCCGTCGCGCAGATCGATGATGGGCTGGTACAACAGGAAGAACTGGCCCTTGTTGAGCGCGCGCAGCATCTGGCTGCGGGGCGAAAGCTGATAGCGCGTCAGCAGCGATGCCGCGGCCAGGATGCTCAGCCCGACCACGATGCCGGCAGGGATGAACCAACTGCCGAACTGCGCCATGCGGCGATCAATGTTGGCGATGGGCGTGGCCACGACCACGCCGGTGTTGCCCGGCTGCATGACATGGCGGGCCACCAGGAAGCCGGACACCTCATCAACGAAATGCTGCGGCAGGGCGGTGTTGGTCTCCGGCGCGATCCAGCGCTCAAGCACCCGGCCGCTGCGGGCGCCGTATTGCCCGCTGCCGGGAGCAAACAGGCCCAGCGAAAGATCCGGGCGAACGAACGGCGCAATGACGCCGTCCGGATACAGCAGCAGTGCATAGCCGTCCTTTTCCATCAGCGCATACCTGCGCTCGCGCATGCCGGGCAGGCGCGCATCGGTGTACAGGCGGATGCCATCGTGCTGTGTGACCGATGCCGGGCCGAATTCCAGCTCCAGCATCAGCGGATCGCTTGAGGAGCAGGCCACGCGCTGGTTCTGCAGATACAGCGCAGCGATGGATATCTGCGTGCGCGCGGCCACTTCCTGCAGCCGCAGGATGCCGGCGGGGCTGCAGGGCGCCTCACCGCTGGATGCCATTTCCCGGTGCATCGCCGGCAGGATTTCCAGTGCGCTGCGTACCCGCCGGTCCAGCGCCAGCCCCACCTCATCCAGTGCCTGGAATTTTTCGCTGATGGCCTGCACGCGGGCCTGGTGCAGGGCGTAGTAGACCGGCAGGCAGGCGAGCAGCAAGCCGGCGAGCAGGAGGAGTGCTGCGATCCTGTGGCGGTGGTTCATCGGGGTGCCACCCGGGGGTTGGCGGGAAGCGGCTGCAGCCATGCGCTGTGATTCGGCACAAAAACAATACGCGATCCACTTTCCCGCCGCCCGGCGCTCACCTCCCGCCCAGTGTGTCCCATGCCATGCGCGCGATCAGCACCATCACCAGGGCCAGGAAAAGCTTGCGGATCAACGGTGTGCCGCCGCGCAACGCCATCCGTGTGCCAACCACCGCGCCACTGATGTTGGCGACCGCCATGGGTACAGCAATGGCCAACAGCACATTGCCGCTGGGCACGAAGAACGACAACGCGGCCACGTTGGTTGCCACGTTCACCACCTTGGACGCGGCCGACGCGCGCAGGAAATCCAGGCCGAAGAAGCGCACGAACAGAAAGATCAGAAAACTGCCGGTGCCCGGGCCGAAGAAGCCATCGTAAAAACCGATCACACCGCCCATGATCAGCGCGATGGTCAACTCCTTGCGGCCGATCTCACGCGGCCGATGCAGCGCGCCAAAATCCTTCTTGGCCAACGTGTAGCCCAGCATCACGATCAGCAGCGTCAGCACCAGCGGCCGCACGGCGTCCTTGGACAACAGCGTCACTGCCGTCGCGCCCAGGAACGAACACGCAAACGCCGCCGCGGCCGCCAGCAGTACCGGCCGCCACGGGAACTTCACCGAACGCGCATAGCGCCATGCCGAAGCGCCGGTGCCGAACACCGAGCTGAACTTGTTGGTGCCCAGCAATGCCGCCGGCGTGTGCTGCGGCAAGGTGGTGAACAAGCCCGGCAACTGGATCAACCCACCGCCGCCGACCGCCGCATCCACCAGCCCGGCGATGAAGGCGATCACCAGCAACCAGGGCAGCTCGGGCGGCAACAGTTCCAGCATGGGGATTCCAGCGCAGGGCGCGACAGAATACGCGCCTTGCGCAGGCGCGGCAGCGCGCTGGAGCCGGCGTGGGCAACGGAGCAGAATGCACGCATGAAGATATCCCCAACGTCGCCATGCCCCTGTGGGCACCCCCTTGCATATGGCGCCTGCTGTGGCCGCTACCACGCCGGCGGCATTGCCCCGGATGCCGAAGCGCTGATGCGCTCGCGCTACAGCGCCTACGTCATCCAGGACGCCGATTACCTGCGCGACAGCTGGCACCCGGACACGCGCCCGGAAGCCCTGTCACTGCAGGACGCCCCCGGCCAACGCACTCAATGGCTGGGCCTGAGCGTGAAGCGCCACATGGTCACCGGCGAAGATACCGCTGAAGTCGAATTCGTCGCCCGCTACCGCATTGGTGGCGGCAGCGCGGTAAAGATGAGCGAACACAGCCGCTTCCAGCGCATCGACGGCCGCTGGTACTACCGCGACGCCATCTGACGCGTGAAGCGTGGGGCGTGAGGCGTGAGGTGTGAGGTGTGAGGTGTGAGGTGTGAGGTTTGAAGCTTGAAGCCCCTCTCCCTTTACGGGAGAGGGGTTGGGGAGAGGGCAGCTCTTCGCCTTTCGCTGTGCATCCCCAATCCCACAACCCGTGAACCAACCAACCCCCGCACACCGCTTATCATCAAGCCCCACAGCAAGGAGCTCGGCGGATGAAAGCAACCCACCTGATGCGCACCGCCGCCACATTGGCTGCCATCACCCTGGCCGCGCCCGGCTTCGCCGCCACCGCCGACTTCGGCACCTGCGGCAACAGCCTGAAGAGCGCGGCCATCGCCCAGGGCATCAGCGCCGAACGCTTCGACCAACTCTTCGCCGATGTCACGCCCGACCTCAGCGTGCTGCCGCTGCTCAACGCGCAGCCGGAATTCACCACGCCCATCTGGGACTACCTCGCCGCGCTGGTCGATACACAACGCGTCAACGACGGCCGCGCCCGGCTCACTCAGCACCGCGCGCTGCTTGACCAGGTGTCGGCCCAGTACGGTGTCGATCCAGCCACCATCGTCGCGGTGTGGGGCGTGGAGAGCGACTACGGCCGTGTGTTCGGCAAACGCCCGCTGCTGCAGTCGCTGGCCACGCTGTCGTGCAACGGTCGCCGGCAACCGTTCTTCAAGGGCGAGCTGCTGGCCCTGCTCAAGCTGATCAACAAGGGCGACCTCAACCCCACCGGCCTCACCGGCTCCTGGGCCGGCGCCTTCGGCCACACCCAGTTCATGCCTTCGACCTACGCACGCATCGCCGTCGATGGTGATGGCGACGGCCGCCGCGACCTGGTCGCCAGCATTCCCGATGCCTTGGCTTCCACCGCCAACTACCTCAAGCAATCCGGTTGGCGTACCGGCCAACCGTGGGGCGTGGAAGTCCGCATCCCGGCCGGTTTCAATGCCGCGCTGGCCGGCCGCACGCAACGCAAGCCACTGGCCAATTGGCGTTCGCTCGGCCTCACCCTGGCCGACGGCACACCGCTGCAGGTGCCAGCCATTGCCGACGATGCCAATGCTGCGCTGCTGCTGCCGGCCGGCGCCGAGGGCCCGGCCTTGCTCGTGTTCCGCAATTACGACGCCATCTATTCCTACAACGCCGCCGAAAGCTACGCGCTGGCCATCGCCACCCTGGCCGACCGCCTGCGTGGCGGCCCCGGCCTTCGCGCCGCGTGGCCCACCGACGACCCCGGCCTTGGCCGCGATGAACGCCGCCAACTGCAGACCCTGCTGCTCGCGCGCGGTCATGCCATTGGCAGCGCCGACGGCATGGTCGGCAACGCTACCCGCCGCGCCATCCAGGCCGAACAGCAACGGCTGGGCTGGAAGAACGCCGATGGCCGCGCCGGCATGCGCATCCTGCAGGCACTGCGCGATGCCAAACCGGCGCAGCCCACCGCATTCGGCCTGCCGGGCAATTACACGCAACTCGTCCAATCACCGATCGTACGGAGCAAGGTTTCAATGAAGGATGTGCAGGGCCTGAGCACAGGCGACTTCAACGGCTTCACCGCCTGGAAGGTGGATACCCCGTTCTCCACTGCCGCCATCAGCGTGTTCGGCGGCCAGCTGCTGTCGTTCGTGCCCAAAGGAGGGCAGGACGTGATGTGGCTCTCGCCCAGCGCCAAGCAACCGCCCACGCCCATCCGCGGCGGCAGCCCGGTGTGCTGGCCGTATTTCGCACGACAGGGCCAAAGCAATGACATGCCGTCGCACGGCTTCGTGCGCACCGTGCCGTGGGAGCTGCGTGATGCACGCAGGGAAGCCGACGGCACGCTTGTGCTTACTCTTGTCCCGTCGCCGCTGGACAACCTCAGCCTGCGTCTGCAGATGGTGCTGCGCATCGGCCGCACGCTGGAGCAGGAGCTGATCACCGAAAACACCGGCAGCCAGCCGGCCAGCATCACCCAGGCACTGCACAACTACTTCAACGTCAGCGACGCAATGAAGGTGGACGTCACCGGCCTGGACGGCCTCACCTATCTGGACAAGCTCGACGGCGGCAACGCTCGCGTTCAACAGGGCGACTGGAACCTGCGCGATCCTCGCGACCCGGGCCGTAGCGACCGCATCTATACCGAGGCTGGCGGTCATTACGTGCTGCGTGATCCTGGCTTCAACCGCGCCATCGACATCACCACCACCGGCAGCCACACTGCGGTGGTCTGGAATGCAGGCGAAGCCGCCGCCGCGAAGATGGACGACATCGGCGCCGGCTGGCGCAACTACGTCTGCGTTGAAGCCGGCAACGTCGGCCCGGACGTGATCGAACTGGCCCCCGGCGGCCGCCACACCCTCAAGCAGGTCTTCGAGGTCAAACCGCTCTAACGCTTTCGCTCAAGCCCCTCTCCCGCGTGCGGGAGAGGGGTTGGGGTGAGGGCAGCAGGCCCCAGTGAGATCACCGCCGCAACACCAGCAACGTAACCACCCCCGCCACCAAGCCCCAGAACGCCGACCCAATTCCGGCCATCGACAATCCCGAAGCCGTCACCAGGAACGTCACCAGTGCCGGCTCGCGCTCGGCCTCCTCACGCATCGCAACCGCCAGGCTGTTGCCGATCGTGCCCAGCAACGCGATGCCTGCCAGCGCCGCCACCAGCTCTTTCGGGAACGCCGCAAACACCGCCGCCACGGTCGCCCCGAACAGGCCGACCACGATATAGAACACGCCCGCGCTCACTGCTGCCGTGTAGCGCCGCGCCGGGTCCTCATGCACATCGCGGCCCATGCAGATCGCCGCCGTAATCGCCGCCAGGTTCAACGCATAGCCGCCGAACGGCGCCAGCACCGCATTGACCGTGCCGATCCAGCCCACCACCGGCGACACCGGCGCGTCATAGCCGGACGCCTTCAACACCGCCACGCCCGGCACGTTCTGCGAGGCCATGGTCACGATGAACAAGGGCAGGGCAATGCCGAACAGCGCCGCCCATGACAGCGTCGGCATCGTGAACACCGGCCGCGCCAACTGCAGCTGCACCTGCTCCATGTGCATCAGCCCTTTGCCGCCGGCAATCGCCACACCCATCAGCAAGGTCGCAATCACCGCATAACGTGGGAACAGGCGGCGCCCGAACAGATAGGTAAAGAACATCGCCAGCACCAACAGCGGCTGCGTCCCCACCGACACAAACACATCCAGCCCGAAGCGCAGCAGCACGCCGGCCAACATGCCCGACGCCAACGACACCGGAATCCGCCGCATCGCCTTCTCGAAAATTCCCGAGAACCCGGCCACCGCCGCCAGCACGGCCGCCAGTACAAACGCGCCGATTGCATCGGACAACGGCAACGTGCCCACGCCGACCACCAACATCGCTGCACCGGGCGTGGACCACGCCGTTACCACCGGCATCCGGTAGCGCAGCGACAGTGCAATGCAGGTCACGCCCATGCCGATGCCCAGCGCCCACATCCACGACGCGATCTCCGCCTGGCCAGCCCCAACGGCCTGCGCCGCCTGGAACACGATCACCGCCGAACTGGCAAAGCCCACCAGCACCGTGATGAAGCCGGCAATCACTGCCGGCAAAGAGAGGTCTTTGAAGAACGAACGGGCAGGGGAGTCGGTCATCGTGCAGGCACAGTCGGATCAACCCGCATTGTGGCCGACGAACGAGCAGTGCAGCTCTCGAACAGCCGTCCAGACGATGACATATAAGAAAGCGCCCGCTTCAAGCCCCTCTCCCCTCCAGGCGATGACATATAAGGAAGAGCTCGCTTCAAGCCCCTCTCCCCTTGCGGGAGAGGGGTTGGGGAGAGGGGCGCGCAACGAAGCAGAGAGCATCCAATCCCTTCAGATGTATGCCGCGCTGCAGGCGCAGCCTCCTTCAAAGCCCCATCAGAGCCTCGAAACCTTGCCGAGTCTGGCCTCAGCAAGCAATTTGCTGCAGAAGCACACAAAGCGGTTGCACATTTCACAAAGATGTCTAGAATTCGCTCCCTCGCTGCACGGCGCCGGCCACTTCGGTGACCACCCGCCCAAAGCGACGCCAACAACCTCTCAAAAAGGTGTTGACG
>NZ_JBRRDL010000009.1:0-87500 GCF_056759635.1 Stenotrophomonas sp. STEN056 | reverse complement strand
TCCGAATGGGGAAACCCACCGCTCCGGCGGTATCCTGCAGTGAATACATAGCTGCTGGAAGCGAACCTGGTGAACTGAAATATCTAAGTAACCAGAGGAAAAGAAATCAACCGAGATTCCCTGAGTAGCGACGAGCGAACGGGGAACAGCCCTTAAGCTGGTATGGTTCTAGAAAAACAGTCTGGAAAGACTGGCCATAGAAGGTGATAGCCCTGTATTTAAAAGGGCCATTCCAGTGAAGACGAGTAGGGCGGGGCACGTGAAACCCTGTCTGAATATGGGGGGACCATCCTCCAAGGCTAAATACTACTGACCGACCGATAGTGAACCAGTACCGTGAGGGAAAGGCGAAAAGAACCCCGGAGAGGGGAGTGAAATAGATCCTGAAACCGTGTGCGTACAAGCAGTAGGAGCTCGCAAGAGTGACTGCGTACCTTTTGTATAATGGGTCAGCGACTTACTGTTCGTGGCAAGCTTAACCGTATAGGGGAGGCGAAGGGAAACCGAGTCTGATAAGGGCGCATAGTCGCGGGCAGTAGACCCGAAACCGGGTGATCTAGTCATGGCCAGGGTGAAGGTGCCGTAACAGGTACTGGAGGCCCGAACCCACGTCTGTTGCAAAAGACGGGGATGAGCTGTGATTAGGAGTGAAAAGCTAATCGAACCCGGAGATAGCTGGTTCTCCTCGAAAGCTATTTAGGTAGCGCCTCATATGTATCCTCTCGGGGGTAGAGCACTGTTATGGCTAGGGGGTCATCGCGACTTACCAAACCATTGCAAACTCCGAATACCGAGAAGGACTGTATGGGAGACACACGGCGGGTGCTAACGTCCGTCGTGAAAAGGGAAACAACCCAGACCCACAGCTAAGGTCCCAAATTTTGTGCTAAGTGGAAAACCATGTGGAAAGGCACAGACAGCCAGGAGGTTGGCTTAGAAGCAGCCACCCTTTAAAGAAAGCGTAATAGCTCACTGGTCGAGTCGGTCTGCGGGGAAGATTTAACGGGGCTAAGCACAGAACCGAAGCTTGGGGTGCATAACTTTGTTATGCGCGGTAGAGGAGCGTTCCGTAAGCCGTTGAAGGTGGATTGAGAAGTCTGCTGGAGGTATCGGAAGTGCGAATGCTGACATGAGTAACGATAATGCGGGTGAAAAACCCGCACGCCGAAAGCCCAAGGTTTCCTTGCGCAACGTTAATCGGCGCAGGGTGAGTCGGCCCCTAAGGCGAGGCAGAAATGCGTAGTCGATGGGAAGCAGGTTAATATTCCTGCACCTCGCGTAAGTGCGATGGAGGGACGGAGAAGGTTAGGTGTACCAGGCGTTGGTTGTCCTGGGGAAAGGCGGTAGGTTTGGATCTTTGGCAAATCCGGGATCCTTTAAGACCGAGCACCGAGACGAGTCTTTAAGACGAAGTCACTGATACCACGCTTCCAGGAAAAGCTCCTAAGCTTCAGCTTACGCAGACCGTACCGTAAACCGACACAGGTGGGTAGGATGAGAATTCTCAGGCGCTTGAGAGAACTCGGGTGAAGGAACTAGGCAACATGGCACCGTAACTTCGGGAGAAGGTGCACCCTTGGAGGTGGCTCATGCGAGCATAAGCTTCCGAGGGTCGCAGTAACCAGGCCGCTGCGACTGTTTATCAAAAACACAGCACTCTGCAAACACGAAAGTGGACGTATAGGGTGTGACGCCTGCCCGGTGCTGGAAGGTTAATTGATGGGGTCAGCCGCAAGGCGAAGCTCTTGATCGAAGCCCCAGTAAACGGCGGCCGTAACTATAACGGTCCTAAGGTAGCGAAATTCCTTGTCGGGTAAGTTCCGACCTGCACGAATGGCGTAACGACAGCGGCGCTGTCTCCACCCGAGACTCAGTGAAATTGAAATCGCTGTGAAGATGCAGCGTTCCCGTGGCAAGACGGAAAGACCCCGTGAACCTTTACTATAGCTTTACACTGAACGTTGAGTTCGTCTGTGTAGGATAGGTGGGAGGCTATGAAACTGTGGCGCTAGCTGCAGTGGAGCCATCCTTGAAATACCACCCTGTCGTGCTTGACGTTCTAACCTAGGTCCATTATCTGGATCGGGGACCGTGTATGGTGGGTAGTTTGACTGGGGCGGTCTCCTCCTAAAGAGTAACGGAGGAGCTCGAAGGTACGCTCAGCGCGGTCGGACATCGCGCACTGTGTGCAAAGGCATAAGCGTGCTTGACTGCAAGATCGACGGATCAAGCAGGTAGGAAACTAGGACTTAGTGATCCGGTGGTTCTGTATGGAAGGGCCATCGCTCAACGGATAAAAGGTACTCCGGGGATAACAGGCTGATACCGCCCAAGAGTTCATATCGACGGCGGTGTTTGGCACCTCGATGTCGGCTCATCACATCCTGGGGCTGTAGTCGGTCCCAAGGGTATGGCTGTTCGCCATTTAAAGTGGTACGCGAGCTGGGTTCAGAACGTCGTGAGACAGTTCGGTCCCTATCTGCCATGGGCGTTGGAAGTTTGAGAGGGGCTGCTCCTAGTACGAGAGGACCGGAGTGGACGAACCTCTGGTGTTCCGGTTGTCACGCCAGTGGCATTGCCGGGTAGCTATGTTCGGAAGCGATAACCGCTGAAAGCATCTAAGCGGGAAGCGCGCCTCAAGATGAGACTTCCCGGGGCACAAGCCCCCTAAAGGAACCATGTAGACTACGTGGTTGATAGGTCAGGTGTGTAAGCGCAGCAATGCGTTGAGCTAACTGATACTAATGATCCGTGCGGCTTGACCATATAACCTCAAGTTGCCTTGGCCGACATGACATGTCGATGGATACCAAGTGCACGCTACGTCACAAGAACTATGCGAGACCGGCGCCTCATCCGTATTTTGGATGGCGACGCTCCAACTGTCTCCCTGGTGAAATTAGCGCTATGGAACCACCCGATCCCATCCCGAACTCGGAAGTGAAACGTAGCTGCGCCGATGGTAGTGTGGCCTAAGCCATGCGAGAGTAGGTCATCGCCAGGGGCTTTACCCCAAAACCCCGTAGCTCAGGCTGCGGGGTTTTACTTTTGATGTAGAACCCCGGTTTTTAACCGGCTCTGCCGTTTGCAGGGAACCGAATTCGAGCTGGCGCCGCGCGCCGCTCCTACCGTTTTCCTGGTGAAACTAGCGCTGTGGAACCACCCGATCCCATCCCGAACTCGGAAGTGAAACGCAGCTGCGCCGATGGTAGTGTGGCCTAAGCCATGCGAGAGTAGGTCATCGCCAGGTTTTAAATGCATAACCCCCGCTGCTGCGCAGCGGGGGTTTTTGTTTGCGCGAAAGAATGGTGCCGGGAAACCATCGCGATGGACGGCAGATGGAAGGGGGGCGTTCGTGCAAATGGTGCTTGGGGATAGCTGTGAGGGGTTTGGTGGAAGGCTGAAGCGGCGGCTGCGGGCTGTATGGGGCGCTGGTTGGAGGGATTAGGTGCTATAGCGCTGCTGCTTCGTCCCCCTCTCCCCAACCCCTCTCCCGCAAGGGGAGAGGGGCTTCAGGGCGCTGACGCGGAGAGCTGGTCGCGCGAAGCTTGCTGACAGTGACGGCTTCCGGTAATTCAATATCACGCTGAATTAGATTTCTCCCGCCGGTTGCACTGCCGCTTCGTTTGCCCCTCTCCCCAACCCCCGCTCCGCGCCCCGGCCTTCGCTAGACGCGAAGGCGCCAGGAGAGCCGCGAATCAATGATCCGCAAGCTGCTTTCCGTCGCTCCGCAGGGGGAGAGGGGCTTCAGGCGTTTGTGGGGGGGAGTTGGTAGCGGGGGGAGCTTGGGGCTTCTGGGGTTGGCTGTCAGGCGTCCAGGTGCAACGTGTGCGCCTCGCGTCGGTACCGGGTTGGGCGATTGTCGGCAGTAGTCGACCAATGGGATAGGGAGAACTGTGGATTGAGTTTGGTGCTGGTGGCCAACGGCTCTATCTGGTTGGCGGTTGCTCGTCGGCATTCATCACGCAGCAGTACGGGATGTGTGGGACAGGACCGGCTTTGGTAATTGCATTTGGCCGCAGCCTGGACCGGACAAATATTTTTCCGAAATGCCCGGAGCGAGAATGACGGGCCGACCGATGGGCCTGACGCCCGTGAACTCTGCCAAGGGTGCCATTACGGTTCCTGAAGCAGAGGTTCAATCCGTGCGGATTGAACGCTGTGGATTAACGCAACTACGCCTAACATGCCTGCTGTTCCCACATACCTGCTGGCCTCCATGCAACGACGCGACTTCCTGCGCAATGCCTCCGCTGCTCTGGCCGCATTCGGCCTGCCGTCCTTTGCCGCCTGTGCGGCAACACCTGCGCAGATGGGGTTGCGCCGTATCGGCCAGCCACAAGCTTTCGACTTTGCGGCGTTGAAGGGGCAAGCGCGAGCGTTGGCGCAGGCGCCATACAAAAGCCACAAGCGGGTGCTGCCGGCGGAGGTGGAAGCGCTGGATTGGGACCAGTACCAGTCCATCCGCTATCGCCAGGATCACGCCTTGTGGGCAGACCAGCCGGGCAGGTTCCAGGCCAAGTTCTTTCACCTGGGGCTGTATTTCCATTCGCCGGTACGCATGTTTGATGTCGCTGACGGCAAGGCGCAGGAGCTTGCCTACGACGGCGCGGCGTTCGATTATGGGAAGAGCGGCGTTCATGGGGAACGCCTGCCTGCCGACCTTGGTTTTGCCGGGTTCCGCTTGAATACCCGTGCGGATACTGATCGTGATTTCGCGGCCTTCCTGGGTGCCAGCTACTTCCGTGCGGTGGGCAAGGAGGGCCAGTACGGCCAGTCCGCGCGGGGCCTGGCCATCGATACCGGCATGGGCAAGCCGGAGGAATTCCCGGATTTCATCGCCTACTACCTTGAACAACCCAGCGGCAATTCCGACACCATCGTGGTCTACGGGCTGCTGGATTCACCGAGCGTGGCCGGCGCCTATCGCTTTGCCATCACCAATGGTGATGTGCTGCTGATGGATATCGACAGCGCCCTGTACCCGCGCCAGCAGATTGAACGGCTGGGCATCGCGCCGTGCACCAGCATGTATCAGGTGGGTGAGAACGACCGCCGCATGGATTGGGATTGGCGCCCGGAGATCCACGACACCGACGGCCTGTCGATGTGGAACGGTGCCGGCGAGTGGATCTGGCGCCCGCTGTGCAACCCGGCGCACCTTCGCTTCAACATGTTCATGGACAACAACCCGCGCGGTTTTGGCCTGCTGCAGCGTGACCGCAATTTCGACCATTACCAGGACGACGGCGTGTTCTACGAGAAGCGCCCCTGCCTGTGGGTGGAGCCCAAGGGCCAGTGGGGCGAAGGCTCGGTGCAGTTGGTGGAGATTCCCACCGTTGATGAAACCTTCGACAACATCGTGGCGTTCTGGAACCCGAAGGCCAAGCCGCAGCCGGGCGAGGAGCTGCTGGTCGGTTATCGCCTGTACTGGGGCGCCGAACCGCCGGCCCGGCCGCCGCTGGCGCACTGCGTGGCCAGCCGTACGGGCCTGGGCGGCATCATCGGCAAGAAGCGGGAGTACTTCTCATGGCGCTTCGCGGTGGATTTCGAGGGCGGCGAGCTGGCCAGCCTGATCGACAAGGGTGAAGTGGAAGCCGTGGTGGAAACCAGCCGTGGCCGCGTGGAGATTGTGTCGGCGCGCCCGCTGCGCGAGATCAAGGGCTACCGGGCCATGTTCGACCTGGTGCCGCCGGAAGGCAGCTTTGATCAGATCGACGTGCGCCTGTACCTGCGCAGCGGGGGCAAGACGTTGACTGAGACGTGGTTGTATCAGTACACGCCGCCGGCGGCAGGCGCGCCGGAGCGGACGTTGTATTGAGGCCTCTGCTTAAGCCCCTCTCCCGCACGCGGGAGAGGGGCTGAGGGCAAGCCTCGGCTCTTGCAGCAGACTGCAACGAAACCCCAGCAAAGCAGCTCAAAAGCACCCCAAAAGCACCCCAAAAGCACCCCTCCCCAGCCCTTCCCTTGGCTTGCGCCAAAGGGAGCGGGGTTAGAGCGGCAGCGGCGCCTGCATGGGGTCGATGCGGCCTTCGCCGCGGGTGATCTTCTTGAACTCGGCGCGGCTGACCGACACGTAGCGGTCGTTGCCGCCAATCTCCACCTGGGGGCCGTCCTGCACGGCGAAGCCGTTGGCGTCCACGCGCACGGTCATCGTCGCCTTCTTGCCGCTGTGGCAGATGGTCTTGATCTCCTGCATCTCGTCGGCCCACGCCAGCAGGTACTGGCTGCCCTCGAACAGTTCGCCACGGAAGTCGGTGCGCAGGCCGTAACACAGCACCGGGATGCGCAGTTCATCGACCACTTCGGACAGCTGCCAGGCCTGGGCCTTGGTCAGGAACTGGGCTTCGTCCACCAGCACGCAACCCAGCTTGCCGTGCGCGGCGATGTCGCGCTCGATCAACTTCTGCAGGTCGGTGTCCTGCTCGAAGGCGGTGGCTTCGGCCTGCAGGCCGATCCGCGAGGCCACCACGCCGGTGCCGGCGCGGTGGTCCAGGCGCGGGGTCAGCAGGGCCACCCGCATGCCGCGCTCACGGTAGTTGTGCGCGGACTGGAGCAGGGTGGTGGTCTTCCCGGCGTTCATCGCCGAGTAGTAGAAATAGAGCTTGGCCATAGTGCAGAGATAAGTGAACAGGAGTGGGAAGCGCGCGTGGGCGGCAGGCGCTTCCGGGTGATGACAGAATACCCCGGCGCTGGAGGTCTGCCTCCGCGTTTTTCGTTCCCTTCCGGTCTTCACCTGCCCTTCGATGCTTGATTCCCTCAATCCCCCCCAACGCGCGGCAGCCGTTCATGCGGAAGGCCCGTTGCTGGTGCTGGCCGGTGCCGGCAGCGGCAAGACGCGTGTGATCGTGGAAAAGATCGCCCATCTGATCAGCATTGGCCGCTATCCGGCGCGCCGCATCGCGGCCATCACCTTCACTAATAAATCGGCCAAGGAAATGCGCGAGCGTGTGGCCAAGCGGCTGCGTTCGGAGGATGCGGCCGAAGTCACCATCTGCACGTTCCATGCGCTGGGGCTGAAGTTCCTGCAGATCCAGCATGAACAGGTGGGTTTGAAGCGCAGTTTTTCCATCTTCGATGCCGACGACGCCGGTGCACAGATCAAGGACCTGCTGGGCGGCAGCAATGCCAAGCCCGACGACATCGAGGACATGAAGAACCTGATCTCGCGCGCGAAGAACGCCGGGCTGTCGCCGGAGCAGGCGATGGCGGCGGCACGCAGCAGCCGCGAGAAGAATGCGGCGATGATCTACGAGCTGTACCAGGCGCGGCTGACCGCGTTCAACGCGGTGGATTTCGATGACCTGATCCGCCTGCCGGTGCAGGTGCTGGAGGAGAACCCGGATATCGCCCTGGCCTGGCGCGAACGCATCGGCTACCTGCTGGTGGACGAATGCCAGGACACCAACGACGCGCAGTACCGGCTACTCAAGCAGCTGGCAGGGCCGCGCGGCAACTTCACCTGCGTGGGTGATGACGATCAGTCGATCTACGCTTGGCGTGGCGCCAACCCGGAAAACCTGCAGCAGATGGGGCGTGACTACCCGGCGCTGCAGATCATCAAGCTGGAGCAGAACTACCGCTGCTCCAACCGCGTGCTGCGCGCGGCCAATGCGTTGATCGCGCACAACCCGCATGAGCATCTGAAGACGCTGTGGTCCGACCAGGCCGATGGCGAGCGCATCCGCGTGTGGGAGTGCCGCAACAGCGAGCACGAGGCGGAGAAGGTGGCTGCGGAAATCCATTTCCTGGCGACCAGCCGCAAGATTCCATGGAGTGACTTCTGTATTCTGTTCCGCGGCAATTTCCAGTCGCGCCCGCTGGAAAAAGCGATGCAGATGGCAGGCGTGCCGTATCACCTCAACGGTGGCACGGTGTTCCTGGAACGGCAGGAAGTGAAGGACACGCTGTCATGGCTTCGCTTGCTGGTGAACCCGGATGACGACACCGCCTTCATGCGTGCGGTGCAGTCGCCCAAGCGCGATGTGGGCGCCAGCACCCTGGCCAAGCTGGCCGAGCTGGCCTCGGACAAGAACATGCCGATGGCGCAGGCTGCCGAGGCGATGGGCGCGCTGGCGCAGTTGTCACCGCGCGCGGCCAACAGCCTGAGCAAGTTCACCGACATCCTGCGTGCGCTGCGCATGGACATGCGCAGCATGTCCTCCGGCGACCTGGTGCGCCGCGTGGCCAAGGATTCGGGCCTGCTCGCGGAAATGCGAAACCAGGCCAAGGACACCAGCAGCTACGAGCGGCGCGCCAACAATATTGAAGAACTGGCATCGTGGTTCGAGAGCGGCCCGCGTGGCGCCAGCGCCGCCGACATGGCTGCACAGCTGGCGTTGATATCGCGCAACGACAAGGATGACGGTGGCAACCAGGTGCGAATGATGACGCTGCATGCGTCCAAGGGCCTGGAGTTCCCGTATGTGTTCATCGTTGGCTGCGAGGACGGCGTGTTGCCGCACCAGGTCAGCCTGGACGAGGGCAATCTGCAGGAAGAGCGGCGCCTGCTGTACGTGGGCATCACCCGCGCCAAGATCCAGTTGTGGATGAGCTTCAGCCGGCTGACGCGCAAGTTCGGCGAACACATTCGGCTCAAGCCGAGCCGGTTCTTCGACGAGTTGCCGGCCAGTGAAATCCAGCGCGACGGTGCCGACCCGGTTGCCGATGCTGCGCACAAGCAGGAGCGTGCGAAGGCAGGGCTGGCCGCGATTCAGGCGTTGTTTGATTGATGGCCTGGTGTTCTTACCCCTCCCCAGCCCTCCCCAGCCCTCCCCTTGCCTTCGGCAAAGGGAGGGGGCGGATTGTGATGGTCGGTCAAGTCGACGTGTGGCGCTTTGTTCCCTCCCTTGCGCCGCAGGTGGAGGGGTAAGCTCCACCTGCACACCCAGTACGGAATCCGGCAATGCCCCTGATCCAGACCGAACGCCTCAACCTGCGGCTGCTGCGCGATGACGATGTGGACGCCGCCGGCATGCTGGCGTTGCTCAACGAGCCGGGCTTCCATCAATACATCGCCGACCGTGGCGTGCGCACGCTGGAACAGGCGCGCGAGTACATCCACAAGGGCCCGTTCGTCAGCTACGCGGCCAATGGCTTTGGCATGTATGTGATCGAACGCCGCAGCGATGGCGCGTGGATGGGCAACGCCGGGCTGGTGCGCCGCAACGGTCTGGTACACGTCGATATCGGCTATGCGTTGTTGAGCGATTTTTGCGGACAGGGCTATGCGCTGGAAGCGGCACGCGGCGTGGTGAAACATGCACGTGAGGTGCTGGGGATCGAAACCTTGTGCGCGATCGTGTCGGTGGGGAATGCGCGTTCGGTGGGTTTGCTGGAGAAGCTGGGATTCGTGGCGAACGGAACGACGCGCTTGCCGGGCGAGGATGAGGATGTGTTGTTTTTTTTGTTGGGTGAGGCTTAGCAGTGGCTAGAACTGGGATGAGTTCAGTTCACTGCGAGCTTTGGTGATGTTCCCTTCTCCCCTTGCGGGAGAAGGTGCCCGAAGGGCGGAAGAGGGGGCACGCGAAGCGTGTTCTTTGTCATTGGTTGTCCACCGAAGACGACTTCGCCGCCCCCTCTCCCCAACCCCTCTCCCGTGGAGGGAGAGGGGCTAAAGCTAAAGCTAAAAGCCCAGCCTTATGGCATTACCGGCGGCACATACGCCAGCGTTGCGCCCAAGGCCCACAGCAGTATCAGCACCAGCGGGGTATGTACCAGCAGTTGCACGAAGGTGAAGCCGATCAGGTCGCGCGCCTTCAAGCCCAGCACGCCCAGCAGCGGCAGCATGTAGAACGGGTTGATCAGGTTGGGCAGCGCCTCGGCGGCGTTGTAGATCTGCACCGACCAGCCCAGGTGGTATTGCAGGTCGTTGGCCACCTGCATCACATACGGGGCTTCGATGATCCACTTGCCGCCGCCGGAGGGAATGAAGAAGCCCAGCACCGCCGAGTAGCTGCCCATCAGCAGCGCATAGGTGTCGTGGCTGGCGATCCGGGTGAAGAAGGTGGAGATGATGTGCGCCACGCTGTGGCCGTCGCTGCCGTTGACCGTGGTCATGATCGCGGCGATGGAGCCGTACAGCGGGAACTGGATCAGCACGCCGGTGGTGGACGGTACCGCGCGCGCCACCGCGTCCAGGAAGTTGCGCGGACGCCAATGCAGCAGCGCGCCCAGCATCAGGAACAGCAGGTTGTAGGTGTTCAAGCCGGAAATGGCCTGGATCGCCGGCTTGGTGGAGAACTCATGCAGCAGCCAACCGGCGGCCAGCACCACCAGCAGCAGGATCAGCAGCGGGCTGTGTTCCAGCCATTCGCCCGGGCGCGTGGGCCTGGCCTTGGGCGGGGCGACGTCGTGGTGCACGTCCACGCCACAGTCGGCGGCGTCGCGCGCGGAGCTGGCGTTGGGCGCGGTGACGTAGGCGATCAGCAGTGATACCAGCACCAGGGCGCCGAGCAGCACGCCGGATTGCCACAAGAAGATGGTTTCGGTGAACGGGATGACGCCGGTGATGGACAGGATCGACGGGGGCAGGCTGGCCGGGTTGGCCTGCAGCTGTGCGGCCGAGGACGACAGGCCCAGTGCCCACACCGCGCCCAGGCCGAGATAGCCGGCTGCGCCGGCGGCGCGGTAGTCCATCTTCAACTCGGTGCGGCGGGCCAGTGCACGTACCAGCAGGCCGGCGAACACCAGGCTCAGGCCCCAGTTCAGCAGCGAGGCCAGCATCGATACGGTGGCGACCAGGGCCACGGCGGTGCGGCCGTTGCGCGGCACGCGGGCCAGGCGGTCGATCAGGCGCGAAGCCGGGCCGGAAGAGGCCACCACATAACCGCCGATGACCACGAAAGCCATCTGCATGGTGAAGGGAATCAGGCTCCAGAAGCCGTCGCCGAAGGCCTTGGCGGTGTCGGTAGGCGCGGCGCCGATGGACAGTGCGGCCAGGCTGACGGCGGCAAGGGCGAGGGCGGCGAACACCCAGGAGTCAGGGAACCAGCGTTCGGCAAACTGCGCGCAGCGGATGGCAAAGCGCGCCGAAGCGGTGTCTTGGGTGGAGGTTTGCATGAGAACTACCGTGAGGGACTACACGGCGACGGTAGCGTGTGGGTGCGGGGCGCGGAACTGGACTTTTGGATAGGGTGGGAGGTTGCGGGCTGCGAAAGCACCCCTCCCCAGCCCTCCCCTTCGCAAAGCGAAAGGGAGGGGGCAACAGCAACAGCGATTGCCGGCGATGTCCGGCATCCAAGCAATCCACTCCCTCCCTTTCGCTTTGCGAAGGGGAGGGAGCAACAGCAACAGCGATTGCCGGTGATGTCCGGCATCCAGGCAATCCACTCCCTCCCTTTCGCTTTGCGAAAGGGAGGGGGCAGCAGCAACAGCGATTGCCGGTGATGTCTGGCATCTAGGCAATCCACTCCCTCCCTTTCGCTTTGCGAAAGGGAGGGGGATGTCACCTGCGGCGCTCAGTTCACTCGGCAGCGTCGTAGGAGAACTGAATGCCTGCGGTGCCGCCGGTGCTGATGAACAGCTCCATGAACTGCTTGGCGGTGTCGGCACGGTTCCAGTCGCGCTGCAGCTCGCAGAACATCTGCGGCACGCTGATCATCTTGCCGCCGGCCTGTTCGATGCGGCGCAGCGCGGCATCGTGTGCGGCCAGCGAGGTGCCGCCCACGGCGTCCACCGGCACATACACTTCATAGCCTTCGCGCAGCGCGTCCAGGGCCGGGAAGGTGAGGCAGGCTTCGGTCCACAGCGCGGTCATGATCAGCTTCTTGCGGCCGGTGGCTTCCACGGCCTTGCGGAACTCCACGTCTTCCCAGGAGTTGATCGTGGTGCGGTCATAGGTCGGCTCGTCCTTCAGCACCTTGCGCAGCTGCGGGATCGGCGGATGGTTCAGGCCGGTTTCGACGTTGACGGTGGAGTGGACGATGGGCAGGCCGTAGACCTTGGCCGCCTTGGCGACGCCGACGATGTTGTTGACCAGCAGCTGGCGGTCCATCGAAGCGATGGAGTTCACCTGCACGGGCTGGTAGTCGATGACGATCAGTGCGGAATTTTCCGGGGTCAGCAGGTCGTCTTTCCTGGGGTCGCGCTTGGTTTCACTGGCCATGGGGAGGCTCCTTTTCGTGGGTGTGCTGGAGGCGCAGCACGCGCTTGGGTGGGACGATCACAGCGCCGAGCAGGTGTTCAACCCACGCTGCACGCCGTGTTGTTTCGCTCAATCGCAATGGTTTGCCTGGCCCGTCGAACGACTTCGTGCAGCACGCTTGTTGAAGTGCGTGTTCATTGCATTGAAGGGTGATGTTCGTGAGCTGAAGGGGTACAGCGCGGCTGCGCCGGGGAGTGTTGAACCCCGAACGAGCCGGGGGCGCGGCAACCAGGTGTTGCCGCGTCGGGGCAACGGTGGCTCCACCCTCGCGGTGGAACCACGCGCTGCATGCGGCCTTATTTACGCTGTGAATCGAGCTGTTCGTGGTTGGTGACCACTTCCTGGGCCTTGGTGTAGCTCTCGATCAGCAACTGGTAGTTCGGGAAGATCTGGGTATAAGCCTGCGCCCATTCGGCGGCATCGTCACGGTTCCAGGTCTTCTGCAGTTCCGAGGCCACCGCGGCCACGTCGATGACGACCACACCGGCCTGCATCATCCGCGCCAGGGTGATTTCCTGGGCCTGCTTGGAATAGGTGCCGGAGGCGTCGATCACCGCGAACACCTGGTAGCCCTCGGCCACGGCGGCGATCGACGGGAACGCCATGCACACGCTGGTGATGGTGCCGGCGATGATCAGCTGCTTCTTGCCGGTGTCCTTCACGGCCTGCACGAAGTCGGGGTTGTCCCACGCATTGATCTCGCCCTTGCGTGCCACGTACTTGGCGTGCGGTGCGTTCTGGTGGATTTCCGGAATCAGCGGGCCGTTCGGGCCCTGCGGCACCGAGGCGGTGGTGATGACCGGAATCTTCGCCAGCGTGGCCAGCTTGGCCAGCGTCGATGCCAGGCGGCGCAGGGTGGTGAACGGCATGTCGTGCACGGTCTGGAACAGGCCGCTCTGGTGATCGATCAGCAACATGGCGACGTTGTCCGGGTCGATCACGGGCTTTGCACCATTGAAGTTGGCAGCGTACGGGAAAGCGTTCATGCGGGTTCTCTTCTGGGAAAGGAGGCGTAGCATCGCGCCGCCAAGCGAAAGCCGGCGCGAGTGGGAGATGACCGGATGGTTAAATCCGGTCGGTTGGGGTCAGGCAGCAATCTGGCCGAAGCGGCCGGAGTTGAAGTCCTCCATCGCCTGACGGATTTCTTCCTGGGTGTTCATCACGAACGGGCCGTAGCCGGCGATGGGCTCATCGATCGGCTCGCCGGCCAGCACCAGCACGGTGGCATTGGCATTGGCTTCCAGTTCCACCTGCCCGGCGCTGCGGTCAAACAGCACCAGCTGGCCTTCGCGTGCCACCTGGCCACCGTTGAACAGCACGGTGCCGTGCATCACCACCATTGCCACGGTGTGGCCCTCGCTGAAATCCAGCGTGGTGTGGTGGTCGCGCTGCAGGCGCAGGTCCCAGACGTCCATCGGCGTGTGGGTGCGGGCCGGGCCGCGCTGGCCGCCGAACTCACCGGCAATCACACGGACCTTGCCGGCGCCATCGGGCAACTGGACGACCGGAATGTCGGCATTGCTGATGTTCTGGTAGCCCGGCGTGGACATCTTGTCCTTGGCAGGCAGGTTTACCCACAGCTGCACCATTTCCAGCTTGCCGCCCTTGCGGGTGAAGGCTTCGGAATGGAACTCCTCGTGCAGGATGCCCGAGGCAGCCGTCATCCACTGCACGTCGCCCGGGCCGATTTCGCCACCGGCGCCGGTGGAATCGCGGTGGGCCACTTCGCCTTCATAGACGATGGTGACCGTCTCGAAACCACGGTGCGGGTGCTGGCCGACGCCACGCGGGCTGTCGGTCGGGGTGAACTCGGCCGGGCCGGCATGATCGAGCAGCAGGAAAGGACTCAGCTGACGACCGTGCGTGTTGTAGGAGAACAGCGAACGGACCGGGAAGCCGTCGCCAACCCAATGCGGGCGGGGTGCGCTGTAAAGGCCACTGATCTTCTTCATCTTTCTGCTCCGTAGCGGCGCGGGTGCGCCTTCGTTGGAGCAAAGGTTAGGTCTGGGACGATCACGCCGGTAGACGGCGAAAAATGGTCTCATAGTCCCATCTGATGAACGATGGAGCGGTTCCATGCAGGATCTGAACGACCTGTACTACTTCGCCAAAGTGGTCGAGCACGGGGGCTTTGCCCCGGCGGGGCGCGCGCTGGGCGAGCCGAAATCCAAGCTGAGCCGGCGTATTGCCTTGCTGGAGGAGCGGCTGGGCGTGCGCCTGATCCAGCGCTCCACCCGGCACTTTTCGGTGACCGAGGTGGGCCAGACCTTCTATGCCCACTGCCGCGCCATGCTGGTGGAGGCCGAAGCGGCCGCCGAATCCATCGAGATGACCCGCTCCGAACCGCGTGGCGTGGTGCATGTGAGCTGCCCGACCATGCTGCTGGATTTCCGGATTGCGGCGATGGTGGCCGACTTCATGGCGCGCTGCCCCGAGGTGCAGGTGCATCTGGAAGCCACCAATCGCCGCGTTGATGTCATTGCCGAAGGCTTCGACCTGGCCATCCGCGTGCGCCCGCCGCCGCTGGAGGACAGCGAGCTGGTGCTGAAAGTGCTGGCCGAACGCACCCAGTGCCTGGTCGCCACGCCGGCCTTGCTGGAGCGTTGTGGCATGGCCCATGGCCCGGCCGACCTGCACCTGCTGCCCAGCCTGGCCCTGGGGGTGCCGCAGGGCGAGCATGTGTGGCGACTGGTTGGCCCGGACGGTGCCACTGCTGAAGTGCCGCACCAGCCGCGTCTGGTGACGCGCGGCATGATGCTGCTGCGCGAAGCGGCGCTGGCCGGGGTGGGGGTTGCGCAGTTGCCAACGATGATCGTGCGCGACGCACTGGACGATGGCCGGCTGCGGCAGGTTGCCGAAGGCTGGGCGCCGCCGAGGGAGATCATCCATGCGGTGTTCCCGTCACGGCGGGGCCTGCTGCCGTCGGTGCGATTGTTCATCGACCACCTTGCTGACTCGTTCGCTGCATTGGATGAAGCCTGAGCAGCGCCGCGTGAATGCATGCCAGTCACGGGGCGTAAACAGAGCCTTGTCAAAGATGCATGTTTCGCACAAACGGAGTTGTTGCATGCGTCTTGCTGCTGTGTCCCTGGCTTGTGTCACCGTACTTGCAGCCGCCTGCGGGCGGGCGCCTTCCCCCGAGCAGGCGGTCACGCCGGCATCACCCGGCAATGCCGAGGCAACGCCCGCGCCGCCCGCCGCGGAAGTGCTCACCGCTGGCAGCATCGAATTTCCGGTGATACCGCCGATCATGGTGCCCAGCATCGTCGGCAGCGGCCCGGCGCAGAAGCAGCTGGAAAACTCGATGCAGGCGTTGATTGATCCGGTGGCCGGCATCAGCGTGCGCCCGGCCAACTGCGCTACCGACGGTGGCCTGGTCAATGAAAGCGGCTTCACCAATGTTGACGCACAGGGCAACCTGGAACGCGTCGGCGGCCACGGCGTGTTCAACATCGGTGCCGACGGCAGCGGCCAGGCGGTGACCGGCGATGGCGTGGTGGAGGTGCAGGCCGATGGCAGCGGCAGCGTGGTCAACGACGCCGGTACCTTCGAGGTGAAGGCCGATGGCTCCGGCAGCTATGTGGGCGCACACGGCAATATCGAACTGGACGGCAAGGGAGCCGGTACCTGGATCGGCGGTTTCGGCACCATCGAAAATCACGGGGATGGTTCCGGCAGCTGGGTGGGGGGTGAAGGCAGCATCGAGATCAATGCCGACGGCTCGGGCAAGTGGATTGGCGGCCCGGAAGGCATGGTCGAAAACCGTGGCGATGGCACCGGCACCGTGGGTGCGTTGGCACGCGAGGTGAAGATGGCGCCGCTGCCGCCGTTGCCGCCGGCCGGCCGGTTCCCGCTGCTGGATAAATTCAAGCCCTCGGGCGCGCCCTGTGGTTTCGTCATCACCCTCAACGACAAGGTGTTGTTCGATTTCGACAAGGACGCCATCCGTTCCGATGCCGGCAAGGTGCTGGATGTCCTGGCTGCCGCGTTGACCAAGGTGCCCTCCAGCGCGATGGAGATCCGTGGTCATACCGATGCCAAGGGCAGCGACCAGTACAACCAGGATCTGTCCGAACGACGCGCGCAGGCCGTGGTGGCGGCGCTGCAGCAGCGTGGCAGTGCTGCGGACGCCAGTGCGCGTGGTTACGGCGAAACGCAGCCGGTTGCGCCCAATGAGCTCAATGGCAAGGACAATCCCGGCGGCCGCCAGCTCAACCGCCGCGTGGAAATATTTGTCCGCACGTAGGCGCGAGCCCGGTCGCGAAGCCAGCGTTGCGTCGGCCTGCGGGTGTGTGAATCACGCATGCCCACAGATGGTGGTGATCGAACGCGGCTGCGATGGGTTTCCCAGCTTCGCGGCCAAGGCCGCTCCTGCGGCGTGCGCCTGCGACCATGCCTAACGGCCCGTGTCAGGACCTTGTGCGTCGACGCATCATGGGGCTCTCAGACAAACGAGAGGTTGGTGATGCATGTACTCCGTCCCGCAGTGCTGGGTGTTGCACTGATGACCGCCATGGGCATGGCGAACGCAGCACCGGATGTGCCAACGGTGGATGCGCGCGGCGTCACCATCAGTGAAGCGGCGTATCCGGGCAGCATCGTGCTGGAGGTGGATGCCACCGACCTGGGCCAGCGCGTGTTCAAGGTGCGGCAGACCGTGCCGGTGCGCGGCGGCTTGCAGCGCTTCCATTACCCGGCCTGGTTGCCGGGCAGCCATTCGCCCACCGGGCAGATCGAGAAGCTGGCCGGGCTGGTCATCACCGGCAACGGCCAGCGCCTGCCGTGGATGCGTGACCCGCTCGACGTCTACACCTTCAACGTGCAGGTGCCCGAAGGCGTGGCCGAACTGCGCATGGAGTACCAGTTCCTCAGCCCCACCGATCCGGCGCAGGGCCGCACGGTGATGACGCCGAACATGCTCAACCTGCAGTGGAACGCGATGGTGCTGTACCCGGCCGGACACGCTGCGCACGCCATCACCTACCAGGCCAGTGCGCGTTACCCGCAGGGCTGGGAAGCGGCCAGCGCACTGACCGTGGCGCGTCGCGACGGCGACACCGTGCATTACGCGCCCACCAACCTGGAAATCCTGGTGGACTCGCCGGTATTTGCCGGCCGCTATCACCGCATGATTGATCTGGCGGCCGCCGGCACCCGCCCGGTGCGCTTGAATGTGTTTGCCGACCGCGCAAAGGACCTGGAAGCCAAGCCCGAGCACATTGAACAGCACCGCGCGCTGGTGACGCAGGCACGCAAGCTGTTCGGTGCCGAGCATTACGATCACTACGACTTCCTGTTCGCGGTGACCAACCAGCTCGGCGGCATCGGCCTGGAACACCAGCGCTCCAGCGAGAACAGCGAAGACCGCGATTACTTCAGCGGCTGGGATGCCAAGGTCGGCAGCAGCGACCTGCTCGGCCATGAGTACACGCATTCGTGGGACGGCAAGTACCGTCGCCCGGCCGATCTGGCCACGCGCAACTACAACGTGCCGATGCAGGGCAGCCTGTTGTGGGTGTACGAAGGGCAGACCCAGTACTGGGGCAATGTGCTGACCGCGCGTTCGGGCATTCGCCCGCTGGATGCTTCGCGCGATGCACTGGCGCTGGTGGCTGCAACCTACGCCGACAACCGCCCGGGTCTGGAATGGCGTTCGCTGGGCGACACCACCAACGATCCGGTGATCGCGCGTCGCAAGCCCAAGCCATACCGCGGCTACCAGATGAGCGAGGACTACTACCAGGGCGGGCAGATGCTGTGGCTGGAAGCGGACGTGCGCATCCGCAAACTCAGCGGCGGCAAGCGCAGCCTGGATGATTTTGCCAAGGCGTTCTTCGGCCAGAACGATGGCCAATGGGAGCGCCCGGACACCTACACGTTCGAGGATGTCGCCGCGACGCTGGAACAGGTGCAGCCCAGCGGTGATTGGGCGCAGTTCCTGGGTGACCGCGTGGAACGCCGGCAGGGCCTGACCGGCGGCATCGAAGCGGCCGGCTGGAAGCTGGTCTACAACGACAAGCCCAGCGCCTACTACAAGGCCATGATGAAGGGCCGTGGTGCCAGCTTCATCTATTCCTTGGGCATGGCGCTGGACAGCAGTGGCCGGGTGAGTGAAGTGCGCTGGGACAGCGCGGCGTTCAACGCCGGCATCGGCAGCGGCATGCAGGTGCTGGCGGTCAATGACCTGCAGTACAGCGCCGACGAACTGGAAGAGGCCGTGCGCGCGGCCAAAACCGGCACGCAGCCGATCCGCTTGCTGGTGAAGCAGATGGATGTGTACCGCACGTTGAACATCGACTACCACGACGGTCTGCGTTACCCGGCGCTGCAGCGCATTGAAGGCAGCACCGATTACCTGACGCCGATTCTCAGCGCGAAGAAGTAGGCGGGGAAGGGGGCGTGGTGATGGCGGGAAGCGTGGCTGCGCCGCTTCCCCTCTCCTGCCTGCGGCATCCGCTCCGCGCCCCGGCTTCGCGCAGCACGCGAAGTGCTCACGCAGGTGCGATCCAGTGGATCGCAAGCCACCTGCGCTCTCCCCACAAGGGGAGAGGAGGGACGGCAACAGCAGCAGCAGCAACAACAGCAACAGCAACAACAACAGCAACAACAACAGCAACAACAACAACAGCAACAGCAACAGCGTGTCGTCATGGAAACGTGATGCCGGGCCATGCCGGCATCACGGGTTCATGCAGTGCCGAGTCATGCTCGTTAGAGCCCTTATCGGTGATTTCCCAGCGGGGCATGGCTCCGCTCTACAAATGCCTGCATTCCCTTCCCCCGCGCGCGGGGGAAGGTGCCCGTAGGGCGGAAGGGGGCTGTTGAATTTGCTTTTGGTCATTGGACGAGAGGAAAAAGACCAACAGCACCCTTCCCCAACCCTCCCCTTGGCCTTCGGCCAAAGAGAGGGGGTGGATTTGCGCTACGTCACCGTATCGATCAGTTCTTTATCTGCACATCATCGATATAGACGTTGAGGTCGTAGGCGGTGTTGGCGTGATACAGCCAGATCGCATCGAGCTTGACGCTGGCGGCGGTGATGCTGCCATTGCCGCTTACCCAGGCATTCCATTGCGCGGCATCTGCCAACGACCACGACACATACGTCCAGGTGTTGGCGGCAATCGCTTTGCTGACCGAGCGCTCGGTGCCATCGCTGTCGTCGATGCCCACGCCCACGCTGGTGCCGCTGCCGCCGCTCCATACCCAGAAGCCGAGCACGCCGTTGCTGCGGGTCAGCGCGGTGTTGTTGGCCGGTGTTCCACCGCTGGACAGCAGCCGCACGTTCCAGTCGCCACTGCTGGCGGTGTTGTCCTTCAGCAACACTCGCAGCGAACAGCTGCCGTTCTTGCGCGTGGTGCAGTCACGCGTCGCCGTTGAGGCGGTGCTGATGCCGGTGGTGCTGCCCGAATAGCTCGGGCTGGTATCGAAATGCCCAACGCTGGTCTCGAAGCGGTCCAGGTAGGTGATCGTGCCGGTGCCACCGCCACTGCCGGGGTTGATCAGGGCGTAGTACTTGGCCCAGTTCCAGTTGATGCCGGGGTCGGTGTGGGTCTGCCCGCTGTAGTGCTGGTGGCCCTTGATCTTGACGCTGGTGGGCAGCACGTTGATGCCGCTGCTGGCGGCCCCGCTGTAGGCACTGGCACAGCTGATGGCGCTGTACTTGGCGCAGAAGTTCCGCACCAGCGCCGCCGACGCTTCGTACATGGCGTTGGTGTACCACGAGCTGTTGTCGACGAAGCCCTCGTGTTCGATGCCCAGCGTGTAGCTGTTCTGGTTGCGCACGTGCCAGGCGGTGTGCGCGTCGCGCACCATCTGCGTTACCTGGCCGTCGGAGGAGCGGATCACATAGTGCGCACTCACCTGCGCACTGGCGTTCTTGAACCAGGAAATAGTGCCGGCGTAGCTGCCCTGTGTGGTGTGGATGGTCACTGCGCTGATCGCCGCCGAGCGCGAGGCCGAGTAGTTGGCGCTGGACGCCGCGCTCCATATCGCCGGGCCATAGTCGGTGCTCTGGATGGTGGCATCGAGCAGTGGGCTGACCTGTGTGCCGGCGCGCGTCTGCAAGGTCTCGCTGAGCGGGTCGACCGCGAACGCGTCGGTCTCGACACGATCATTGGCCACATCCAACCGCACCATGGGGGCGCGCAGCATGACAAGGCGTGGTGCATCGAACGCTTCCTCCCAGGCGATGGCGCGTTCGGGCACCACGATGCCGCGATCATTGACGCCGCGGTCCTGGGTCAGCAGCACGTCATAGGCAAAGCTGGTGCGGGCGTAGTCGTCGATGCTGCCCGCCTTGAGCGTGGCCAGGGACGAAACCGGAGCAAAGCCGGCATAGCGCATCAACGCCGGGCGGATGGCTTCAGCCGATGGCGTGGTGCCGCGTCCGGCGGCGGGAAAATCCTGGCGGATCTGTGCATCCAGCAAGGCTGCCGCAGCGAGGATGTTGGTCGCCGGCTGCCGGCGCACCGCGTCGGCATTTACTCCGAGCAGGCGCGCGCCCTCATCCACCTGGTTGGCAAAGCCGCCACCGGCATACAGGCCCATCACGCCCCAGCTGGGCGGCATGCGCAGGTGTTCCGCATCCTGTGTTGCGGCCGGTTGCAGGTTCGACCAGCGGCTCTGCACATGGGCGATGGCTTCCAGCGTGCCGGCCGGAATGGACGGATATTGTCGATACGCCTGCTGGAAATAGCGCAGGTACAACGCGCGTTGCGGGGCGAAGCGTGCTTCCTCGGCATTCAACTGGGTTTCCAGCGCGGTGCCTGGGTTGAGGCTGGACTGGGCGAAGACGGGTGCGGTCATCAGGCTGCTGACGACGGCAGACAGCAACACTGCGGCATGACGATGCATCATCGTGGGTACCCCCGGGTTGTGATATCCCCTGCGGTTGCCGTTCTACTGGAGCCGTCGCGTTCGGACGTGAAGGTTTCTTCCCGCAATGCCGACAGTGCAGCGCGGTGGGCATATCCGGGGTGATGCCGGTCACAAGCTGCACCGCAATTCATGTGAACGCCGCGCGGCAATGCGGCAGGTGCAAAAAGCACCAGTGCCCTGCGCGTCACAGCGCTCGCTACGGGGCATTCACTGCCGATGCGGGCCGGCGCCGTTCCAGCCCCCACAGCCCTGCGGCGACCAGCACGAAGGCGAGCAGCCACGGCCAGCGTGGGCCGGGTGTGGGAATGCTGTTGGCATGCTGCGGATTGGCGCTGCCACGCAACGCCAGCATTGCGTCGCGCAGCTGCTGTGCGTGCAGTGCGCGCGCGTCGCTGGGGTTCAGTACCAGCAGCGTTGCCTGCGCATCATCGGCGGTGATCGTGTGCCAACCCGGTTGCATCGGCCACCAGCCGCTGCAGTTGTTGGCGCGGGGATCGGGCAGCAATGCGCTGTCGGTTCCATCCGGTGCCTGTGCCTGCGCACCGGCAGGCAAGCCGCACAAGGCCGTGCGTTCGCCCGCCCAGGCCCATGCGGGCAGCTGCGACAGCGGTGGTTCCGGCAGTGGCCGAGCCAAGGTTGCCAGCACGCGGTTCCACAGTTCGGCGTGCTGTTGCGGGTGGCCTGCGAGTACCAGGGTGTAGCTGTCACTGATCGGCAACACGCCCAACCGTCCCTGGCCGATGGCACGCCAGCTGCCAACGGTGCTGCCGTCGGCGGCGCGCAGCAGCGGCACGTCATCGCCGCCGTGGGTACTCAGGTTGAAGCGTTCAAGTGCGGGAATGACCGTGTTGGGTTCGCTGGGCTGGCCTGCATCGGCAACCAGTTTCAGCGGTGCGGTCTGTTCGCCGCCGCGTGCTTCCATGCCCCATTCGCGCAGGGCGCGGCGCGCGCTGCCGTCCAGCGGCCCGGTCATGCGTATCAGCACGCCCAGCCCGGTACGCATCGCGTTGCCGATGCTGCCGCGTTGTGCCGAGGACAAGGCCGCAAGCCGGCGTTCGTCGAGCAGCAGCAGGTCGAGTTTGGCCAGGCTTGAGGCGTCCAGCGCTGCCGGTGCATCGCCCAGTTGCACGCCGCCGCCAACCTGGATGCCGGTCTGCAAGCTTGCGCCGGTATCGGCGGCCCAGCGTTGCAGGTATTTCAACTCCGGCCCGGGTGCGGCGGCCAACAAGCGCAACGCCGGTGCAGCGACGGCACGCACGCGCACCGGCACCGGCAATTGGTCGAGCACCTTGCCCTCGCTATCCAGCACGCGCAGGGTGAACTGCACATCGCCGGCATCGCGCGCGCTGGCGGCAAGCCGCACGCGGCCGTCCTTGCCCGGTACGGCAATGGCCACACGGTGCGCGGACGGATCAAGCAGTTCGACGCGCACGTTCTGCAAACCCTGCACGCGCGTGCCCACCTCAACGTGTGCGCCAGGAACGAGCAGCGGCGGCGCCTGAAGTTCCACCAGGCCGGTGGGCGCCGGGCCAGGCATGAAGCGCAGCGCGCCGGGCAACGCGGTGTCCCGATCACGCGCCGGCAAACCTTCACCGACGATGACCAGCTCGCGCGTGCCTGGGTGCTGGCGCAACGCCGTGGCCAGATCCGGCACCAGGGCAACGTCGGTGATCGCCGCCGCTTCGGGCAGTCGCAGTCGCGTTGCAGCGGGCACCTTGGCCACATTGGCAGCGGTCGCGCCGCGCGTGGCGATGACCAGCGTGCCGGCGTGCGTCGGCTGTGATGGTGGATACAGCGTCAGGTACAGCAACAACGCAGCGGCGGCCTGCAGCAGCAACACCAGCAGCAGGCGCAGCCGCGGTGGGCGCGGAGAAAGACAGAGCCGCACGCTGGCGACAAGCACGGCGGCGCCGATGATGGCGATGGGAAGCCAGTTCATCATGTGCGCTCCTGCGGTGCGGCCAATGCATCCAGATAGCGGCGGCCGGCGGCATCCGGTGCGGCACGTCGCGCCGGTGGCCCGAGCGGACGTTGCAGTGCCGGCCACAATTGCTCGCGCAGCCGCAGACGGCACGCTTGGCAATCCGGTTGCTGGCGCACTTCATCAATGGCGGCGATCACATCCAGCGGATCGGGCCACGCATTCGGGTGCGCATCCAGCCAACGCGAAAGCGCATCCAGATCCACCTTGCCATCGGCATGGGCCAGCGCCTGCCAGGCATCGGCGACGACGCGGTCGCCGGCCGGCCGCGTGGCCAGCTGCAGGCCGCGACTGCTCAGGCCATCGCGCTTGCCGGTCATGCGCCGGGCCATGTCGATCGGCGGCAAGGCACTGCCGACACGCGCCAGGTAAATGCGCTCGGCCTGCTGCACCTGTTTGATGAAGCCCAGCGCCTTGTACGCATACGGCAGTGCCAGGTCGGGATGTCCCTGGCGCAGATGGCCTTCGGATTGCCACATCTGATCGAGCGCGGCCTTGAGGATGGCGCGCGTCTGCGGATCGAGAAGCGTGGCCGCTTCGGCGTGGTCGTGGGTGTGGCCGTACTCGGACAGCACATCGGTGGCGCTGCCGAATACCGGCGCACTTTCTGCCGGCGTGCTGCTGCCGTGATCGTGCCCATCGTCATGCGCGTGCGTCTGGCCATGATCCTCTGCATGTGCATCGGCGGTGGGCGCGTCGCTGGTCGGCAGGTCGCCGGTGGGCGGTGCCTTCGCGCCGCCTTCGGCTTCCTCACCGAGGAACTGGCCGTAACGCAGGCGCAGGATGCGTTGATCCACGCCGATGGCGTCGGCGCGTTTGATGAAGGTGTCGTTGTCCAGCGTGCGGCGCTGCTTCTGCAGCGCTTCGGCGTCGATGATGATCTGCCGCTGGCTGCGGAAGTAGGCCGGCATCACCTTCTTGATCGCACCTTCCAGCTCGCTGGTCTGCACTTCCTGCGTGCTGGGCAGGCGCAGGATCAGGCTGGCACTGCGCGCTTCCTGCGGCTGCGGATTGCGGTTGTCGCGCACGCTCAGCCGGGCGACCACTTCATCGCCGGGGCCGACGCCGAGCGCACTGAGGTCTGCGCGATAGGCAAAGCGCCGCGCGGTAGCCGGGCCGCTGCCACTCAAGCTGATCTGTCGCTGCTGGAATTCGATGTTCTCGCCGCTGCCCTTGGCGGTGGTGATGTCCAGCGTCGCGTTGGGGTGGATGCCGAAATCATCGGTCGCTTCGAAACGCAGCTGCCAGTGGCGCTGATTGGGCGTGGCCTGGTTGAGCGTCTGCGCAGGCTCCAGCACCTTCACCTGCGGTGGCCGATCGGCGATGACATCCAGACGGTACGCGCGCCCGGCTTCAGCAAGTGCGGGTTCGCCGACGATGCGATACAGGCCCGGCCGCTGCAGCAGCTCGGTTGCACGCCAATGCGCGCCATCGCGCTGCAGTGGCAGGCGGCGGCCGTCGTGGAACTGCAGCCACGCACGCTGCGGCTGCGGCGCGAACTGCAGCTGCCATTGCAGGCGGCTGCCTTGCACCGCGCGCACGTCGAGCTTCTCGCCCGCGCTGGCAGCCTGGCCGGTGTAGGCCGGTGGCGTCACCTGCAGACGCGCCGCGCGCAGGGCTGGTGCATCGGGACTGCCGGGATCTGCGCTGGGTGCAGCGTCATTGCGGACGGCAGTGTCGGAGGCATTGCGCGGCCAGCCCAACGCGCCTGCCGCGATCATTGCGGCGACGGTGAAGCACAACAACAGACGTTTCCACGGCCACGGCTGGCGCAATTCCGGCGGGGCTTCGCGCAGCCGCTGTTCGACATGCCGGCGCTGACGTTGCTGCAGTGGGTTCAGTGCATCGTTGGCACTGAACAACAAGTCCGCGCTGTCTTCAAAGCGACGGTGCTCGTTGATCCTAGCGATCAGCCACGCGCTGTCCAGCCGCCGTGCGCGCCACATTGCTACGCCGGCAACGATCAATAGCGCGACGGTGAGCGTCAGCGTCGCGACGTCAAACGTACTGATGCGCCAAGCCAGCAGCGCAACCGCAAAAGCGATGGGAATGCCGGCGATCAGGGTGATTGCCCGCACGCGTCGCCGTGCACCGCGCAACAACGGATGCGCGCTCATGCGATGCCCCTGCGGCGGCGCGCCGTCGCCATCCAGCGTTCAAGCAGAAACAGCAGGGCGATGGCGGTGATCAACCACGGCGCCAGTTCACGTACGGGTTGCGGATACGTTGCTGCGATCTGCAGCGGCGCCATCGTGATGGCGGTGGCGCGACCCGGCGAAGGCGGTGTCTGCAGCCGTGCCAGCAACTGCTGCGGGAAGCGTGCGTCGAGCAGCGCCGGCATCGATGTGGCATCGAGTGGGGTGTTCCAGCGCAGCCAGCGCGTATAGGCGTGGTCGATCTGTTCCAGCAACAGGTTGCCGGTGTCGTCCTGCCACCGCGGCGTGCGCTGCGCCTCGGCCGGAACCGGCGTGCGTGCATCCACCAACAGCGTGCCGCCGGTGCTGGCCCACGCCAATGTCGCCTCTGGAATTGCGCGCGCCGAGAGCCACACGCGTACGGCCGCGCCGTCGTTGAATGCGCGGCCGTCTTCGGCGCTGTCCAGCGCTGCATCCGGGTGCCACGCCTGGTTCACCGCGCGCAGATAACGCAATGCGGCTTGGCCTGCGTCGTCGTAACGAACCTGCAACTGCGGTGCCGCGATCCTTGCATTGGATGCGGCGGACACAGGCGTTTCAACAATCTGCCACTGCACCGTGCGCGAAAGCTGCGGGCGTTGTGCATCCAGGCCCTGCAGCACCGATGGCACGATCACCGTCAACGGCGCTTCCGGCGGCAGCGTGGCATCCAGTTCGCGCAGCAGGCTGGCAATGGGCTGATCCGTCGCCGGTGCGGAAGTGCGGTCATCGATGCGCGGAAAATCCGGTGCCAGCCATAGCCACTTGGCATCTGTCATATCGACCAAACCGCGCGCATTGCTGATGTCCACGCCGGGCGCTACGGCGACACGCGGCGTCGCATCGATCACGCCATTCAACGCCGGCCGCGCCAACAGCACCGCCAACAGCGCGAGCAGCAACAAACGCAGCAGCAACAGCGGCCATTCGTCGAAGCGGATGCGGCGACGCGGGCGTGGCTTGGCCGACAACCAGCGCAACGCCGCGAAGTCGATCAACTGCTGCTGGTCGCGCCGCGCAAGGTGAATCAGCAGGGGCAGCAACAAGGCCGCCAGCGCGAACAGCCCGGCCGGGAACAACCACAGCAGACTCATGCGCCGCCCCCGCGCCGGCCGAACAGGCGTTGCAGCGGTGCGTCGATGGGTTCGTCGAGAAAGGCGGTGTCGTGACGGATGCCGGCCGATTGCAGGCGGGCATCCAGGGTGCGGCGTGCTTGACCGAAGCGCGCCAGATAGTCCGCGCGAACGCTGGCGCCGTCACTCAGTAGTTCGTCGCCGGTTTCCGGATCGCGGAAGCGATGGCCGTCGCGGAATGGGAAGTCGCGTTCTTCAACGGTGAGCAGTTGCAGATGCACGACATCACGGCCGGCGGTGGCCAGGCGTTCGGCCAATGCGACGGCTGCTTCATCAAAGCCATCGCCGATCATCACCACCAGATCGTGCGCGCCGATGCGCTCCCACACCGGCGCCAGACGTTCCTGCGCCGGCCATTGGCCGTGCGCGCGCAGTCCGTGCAACTGCAGCTGCAGGCGGTCGCGCTGACGCAGGCCGTTGCCGGCGGGCACCAGTTGCAGGCCGTCGCCGCTGATGCTCATCAGGCCGAAGGCATCGCCTTGTTGCAGGGCCAGTTCGGCCACGCAACCGGCCAGGGCCTTGGCCGCGCGCAGTCGCGTCCACTCACGCCGCGCCTGGTCGGCCTGTTGCATCGAGGCGGTGGCATCGAGGATCAGCCACACCGTGAGCGGGCTTTCGCGTTCGGATTCGCGCACGAAGAAACGGTCCGAACGTGCGTACAACTTCCAGTCGATCTGCCGCAGTTCATCGCCGGGTTCGTAGGCGCGGTACTGCGCGAATTCCAGCCCGGCGCCGCGGCTGCGGCTGGCGTGCATGCCAATGCCACGGCTGCCGCTGGCCCGCTGCGGAACCAGACGCAGCGCACGCAGGCGGCTGCGCACGTCGGCGGGAATCAGCGGTGGCGTGGAAGGCGACATCGTGCGTGCGCGAATCAGGCCGGGAACGGCACCGCGCGCAACAAGGCGGCGATCACGTCGTCGGCATTCTTCTGCTCGGCTTCGGCGGCGAAGGACAGCAGCAGGCGGTGACGCATCACCGGCGCGGCCAGTGCCTGCACATCTTCGCGGGTGGCGGCAAAACGGCCGTGCAGCAACGCACGTGCCTTGGAGGCCAGCACCAGCGACTGCCCGGCGCGCGGGCCGGCACCCCACTTGATCCAGCTGTTCACTTCGTGCGGTGCGCCTTCACCGGGCCGGCTGGCGCGCACCAGGCGGGTGATCCAGCTCAGCAGGTCGGGGCTGACATGCACGTCGCGCACGGCGGCCTGCAAGGCCTTCACCGAGTCGGCATCCATCACCTTCGGCACTACGCCGCTGTGGCTGCCGGTGGTCTGCGCAAGAATGTCGCGCTCTTCGGTTTCGCTGGGATAGTCCACGCGTACATGCAGCAGGAAGCGGTCCAGCTGCGCTTCGGGCAGCGGATAGGTGCCGGCCTGCTCGATCGGGTTCTGCGTGGCCAGCACGAAGAACGGCGAGGGCAGGGTGTAGGTGGTGCCGGCGTAGCTGACGGTGCGCTCCTGCATCGCTTCAAGCAAGGCGGCCTGCGTTTTCGGCGGCGTGCGGTTGAGCTCGTCGGCCAGCAGCAGGTTGGTGAAGATCGGGCCCTGCTGGAAGCGGAATGCGCGCTTGCCGGTGCCGTGGTCTTCTTCCAGTAGCTCGGTGCCGAGGATGTCACTGGGCATCAGGTCCGGAGTGAACTGCACGCGCCGGAACTGCAGCTCCAGCGCCTGCCCAAGCGAGCGAACCAGCAAGGTCTTGCCGAGGCCCGGCGCGCCTTCCAGCAGGCAGTGGCCGCCGGCGAGCAAGCCGATCAACAGTTGCTCGACAACGTCGTGCTGGCCGACCACGGCCTGCGCAAGTGCGCTGCGCAGCGCGGTCAGGCGCGGCAGCAGGGAATCGACATCGTGGCTGGGATCGGGGGCGGTCATGCGGTCACCTGTGGGGTCAATGCGTCAGTGCGTACATCACGATGTTCACGCCGAATTTGGTGTTGTCTTCGGCCAGGAAGCGTTTGTTGCGCCAGTCGTAGTCCCATTCGCAGCCGTAATCCTTGTTGCTGTAGAGCACGCCCAGGCGGCCATCGATCTCGATGCCCTTGAGGTAGTCGTGCACCAGGTCATCACCCCAGCCATTGAGCTCGAAGCCGGTGGCGGGCGGGCCTTCGGGGAATTTGAAGAAGCTGTTGTACAGCGCGTGAGTGTTGGGCAGCTTTTTCATTGCGCTGGCGCCGAAGATGCTGCGCATCTGTGCCTCGAACGAGGTGGCAAACAGGCCATCGATGTCGTGGTTGCAGTCATCGACGAACACGAAGCCGCCGTTGCGAACATAGCGCTCGAAGTTGCGGCGTTCATCCGGATTGAACTCGACCAGCTTGTGCCCGGCCAGATAGCAGAACGGCGCGCGCAGCATTTTTGGATCGGACAAGGCGATGACGTGTTCGTTCGGGTCCACGCGCAGGGTTGTGTAATCCACCAGCGAGGTGATCAGGTTGGACGGCATGCGTGCGTCCACATCCCAGTCACCGGAGTCGTATTTCAGCCGGGTGAACCAGAAGTCGTAACGGCTGGCCTGCGCCCGCGCCACGCCCGGCAAGGCGGCCGTCACCGCGCCGCCCAGCAGCAGGTGGAGGAATTGCGCTCGCGTCAGACGGGACTGGAACAAAGGCGACAATCTCAAAGTGCTGAAAGCCCCTCTCCCGCACGCGGGAGAGGGGTTGGGGTGAGGGCGCTCTTGAAGCACGTAGAGCAAGAGCTTGAAAGCTCCCCTCATCCGCCCCTTCGGGGCACCTTCTCCCGCAGGCGGGAGAAGGGATGAAGCAACAGCTGAAGCAACAGTCCAAAGCCAAAGCTAGAAGCAGAGCTAAAAGCCAAAGCCCTTACACCGCATCCGACAGCGACGTAAACGTAAAGTCACGCAGCTTCATCGGCGGGATCATCATCACGAAGCTGGATTCGTCACCGGCCACGCGCACCGGCTTGCCCAGCTCGTCGATGTTGTTGAGCATGATCACCGGCGATTCGTTGAAGCGGAAATTCTTCACCGGGTGCTTGATCTGCCCGTTCTCGATGTAGAACGTGCCGTCGCGGGTCAGGCCGGTCAGCAGCACGGTCTGCGGGTCCACCATGCGGATGTACCAGGTGCGGGTGACCAGGATGCCCTTCTCGGTGCCGCGCACCAGCTCGGCAATGGACTTGGTGCCGCCGCTCATCAGCAGGTTGCCCGGCTGTGCGTTGGCGGTCTTGCCCTGCTTCTGCGCCCAGTAGCGCGAATAGCTCAGGTTGGCGACCTTGCCGTTCTCGATGATGGCCATGCGCTCGCGCGGCATGCCTTCGCCGTCCCACGGCAGCACCGCAGCGTCCGGATGCCACGGGTCGGCAAACAGGTTCACCTGCGGGTCGTAGACCTGCTCGCCCAGCTTGTTGCCGCCACCCTTCTTGGACAGGAAGCTGCGGCCTTCATCGGCCGAGCGGGCGCTGAAGAAATTCATCATGAAGCTGACCAGGCCGGCAGCCGCAGCCGGTTCCAGGATCACCGTGTACTTGCCCGGCTCCAGTGCCTTGGCCTCGGCCGATTCGATGGCCTTGCGCTTGGCGATCTCGATGTCCTGGTCGGCGCGGAAGTCCGCCGCGTTCGCCAGGTTGCGGCCCACCCAACCCGAGCCGCGACCGTCTTCGGTGCGCACCGTGCAGGTGTAATTGAAGTTGGTGCTCTTCTGGTAGCCGAAGTTGCCGTTGCTGTTGGCGATGGCAACAAAGCCGTTGCCGTCTTCCAGGAAGCCGGCGGCCACCAGGCCATTGCCACGGCAGGGCGCGATCGAATCGGCAGCGACCTTGGCGCGGAAATCCGGGTCGATTGCCGCAGTGGATTCGCTGAAGGTGGGGCTGGGGCGGTAGTTCTGCTTGGCGATGGCCGGCACGAACTCCGGGTTTTCCGGCGCCAGCCTGGCCAGGTCTTCGGCGCGGCGCACCACGCGCTCCAGCGAGGCGTCGTCGAACTCGTTGATCGAGGCGGTGCCCACGCGCTTGCCGAAGGCCACCTGCACGGCCAGTTCGGCATTGCTGACGATGCCGCTGGTGGAAACGTTGTTCAACGCGAAACGGATGTTGCCGTCGACCGAGCCGGCCAGCGTGGCGGTGCATTCATCGGCCTTGGACAGCGCGATGACCTTGTCCAGGATGGCCTTGGCTTCCTGTTCGGTGAAGATGCTCATGGTTCAAAAGCTCCTTGACGATCAGCCGAGGCTGCGCGCGGTATTGATGACGTTGATGCCGTCGAAACGGGCGGTGGACGAGCCGTGCGACACGGCCGAGACCTGGCCCGGCTGGCCCTTGCCGTCGAAGAACGAACCGCCCAGGCGGTAGTCGCGTTCGTCGGCCACGGCGCTGCAGGCGTTCCAGAATTCCGGCGTGCGGATCTGGTAGGCCACGTCTTCGAGCATGCCGGTGATCTTGCCGTTCTTGATCTCGTAGAACAGCTGCCCGCCGAACTGCGCGTTGTAACGCTGCTGGTCGATGGAGAACGAGCCGTCACCGATGATGTAGATGCCGTTCTCCACGTCCTTGACCAGGTCGGCCACCGACAGCGGCGCCTTGCCCGGTGCCATCGACACGTTGGCCATGCGCTGGAACTGCACGCTGGACCACGAGTCGGCGTAGCAGCAGCCGTCCGATTCGGTTTTGCCCAGGATGTGGGCCTGGTCGCGGATGGTCTGGTAATCCACCAGCTTGCCGTCGGTGATCAGGTCCCAGCGCTTGGTTTTGACGCCTTCATCGTCGTAGGCCACCGCACCCAGCGAGCCGGGCTGGGTCTTGTCGGCAAACATGGTGACCTTGTCACTGCCGTACTGGAAGCGCTGTTCGCGCTTGTCCAGGGTGGCAAAGCTGGTGCCGGCGTAGTTGGCTTCGTAGCCGAGCACGCGGTCCAGTTCCAGCGGGTGGCCCACTGCTTCGTGGATGGTCAGCCAGGTGTGCGAGGGGTCCAGCACCAGGTCGTACTTGCCCGGTTTGACCGAGGTTGCCTGCAGTTTTTCCTGCGCGTGCCTGGCCGCGGCGATGGCGTCCTCGCGCATGTCGTAGGACTGGCCGTAGACGGTCACGCCGTTGGGCAGCACGGTCTTGGCGGAGGCATCGCCGTCCAGGTATTCAAAGCCCAGACCCATCGGCGAGGACAGGCCGGAACGGGTGCGGAACTTGCCGCTGGTCTTGTCGATGGCGGTGACCGTCATCGGTGCCCAGATGCGGTGTACGTCCTGGTCGATGTAGGAGCCGTCAGTGGAGGCGAAATACTTCTGCTCGTTGACCAGGAACAGCATGGAGTTGATGAAGCTGGCACCGGCGCCCATGGCTGCGGCGTTGACGCCCAGCAGCAGGTCGGCCTTGTCCTTGATCGGCACTTCCATCGCGTTCTTCTTGATCGGCGTGCGCCAGCTCACCTCGCCGTAGCCCGGCGCCTTGGCAAACTGCACCGGCGCGGTCTGCACCTTGGCATTGGCCCTGGCGATGGCAGCGGCCTGCTGCGCGGCCTTGACCACGCCGGCCGGGCTGAGGTCGTTGGTGGCGGCAAAGCCCCAGGCACCGTTGACGATCACGCGGATGCCGGTGCCGGTGGACTCGGTGTTCACCACGTTCTGCACCTTGTCCTCGCGGGTGATGACGAACTGGCGCAGGTAGCGGCCGATGCGCACGTCGCAATAGGTGGCACCGGCGGCGCGGGCCGCATTCAGCGCGTCATCGGCCAGGCGTTTTTTCAGCGCCGGGTCGAGCACGGTGAGCAGTTGCTCGGCGGCGATGGCCTTGCCGAAGAACGCGGGCACCATCAGCCCGCCAGCGGTAAGCCCGGTCAGGGCGAGGAAATCACGTCTTTGCAAGGCTGCTCTCCAAGGGACACGGCCCGCGCGGCGGGCGTTACGGCAACAAATGACGAGGGCTTCGCGGTGCGCTGCGAACCATTCGATTCTTGCGGTGACGCGCTTGCAGCGGTAGTGACTTTAGGCATGGAAGCGCAGGGTTATTTGTATTTCTGCGTACCGCTCACCCTCCCTTTGGCCATGGGCCAAGGAGAGGGCCGGGGAGGGGTGAGCTTCTGCTTTGCCTGCCAGCAGGCAAAGCATCCAGTTACCCAACCGCATCTCCCAGCACCTGCTGCAGCCAGTCCACGAACACCCGCAGCCGTTGCGAGGGATGCCGGCGATGCGGGAACAGCAGATGCATCGGCATGGGATCGGCACGATGCCCGGGCATCACTTCCAGCAGGCTGCCAGCCGCCAGCTCGGCACGCACGTCGTAGGCGGGGATCTGGATCAGGCCCAGGCCGGCCATGCAGCAGGCGATGTAGGCTTCGGCATTGTTGACGGTGACACGCCCGGCCAGTGACCGGCTGCGCAGGATGCCGTTCTCGCGCCACTCCCAGTCTTCCACCCGGCCGCTGCCGGGCGAGGCATACAGCACGCCCCAATGCGTGCCCAGCTGCGAAGGATGCATGGGCATGCCGTGCCGCTCCACATAGACGGGACTGGCGGCATTGACCAGTGTCAGCTGGCCCATGCTGCGCGCGACCAGGCGTGAGTCCTGCAACGGCCCAACCCGCAACGCACAATCCACGCCGTCTTCGACCAGGTCGATACTGCGGTCGGTCATGCCCAGTTCGACGTCGATCTGCGGATACGCCTGCAGGAAGCCGGGCAGTGCCGGGGCGAGGATCAGGCGACCGATACGGCCGGGCACGTCCACCTTGATCCGCCCGCTCAAACTCTGCGGTGATTGCCGGAACAACTGCTCGGCTTCGTCCGCATCGGCGATCAGTTGTTGGCAACGGGCATGGAACAACAAGCCGTCCTGGGTCGGCGTGACCTGGCGGGTGGTGCGGTGGAGCAGGCGTGTACCCAGCCGTTGCTCCAGCGTGCGTACCGCTTCGGACACGGTGGAGCGCGGCAGGTTGAGCTGGTCGGCGGCGCGGGTGAAGCCTGCGCAGTCCACCACCCGTACGAAGACGCGATACAGCTCGATACGATCCATGGTCATTGTTCGGGTGAGCCGACAAGTGAAGTCAGAATGACGGGCTTTATCCGCAAATCCAAGTCGATAGGCTCTGTTGGCATTCCCCCGCCACAGGAGTTCGCCATGACCGACCATCGCATCCACGGCAAGACCGTCCTCATCGCCGGTGGCGCCAAGAACCTGGGCGGGCTGCTGGCCCGTGACTTCGCCCGCCAAGGCGCCAGCGGCATCGCCATTCACTACAACAGCGACGCTGCCCGTGCCGAGGCCGAAGCCACCGCCGAGGCGGTGCGCACGGCAGGGGTCAATGCGCATGTGTTCCAGGCCGACCTGACCTCGGCTGCAGCGATGGAGCAGCTGTTCAGTGATGCCAGGCAGGCCCTGGGCAGCATCGACATTGCCATCAACACCGTAGGCAAGGTGTTGAAGAAGCCGATGACGCAGATCAGCGAGGCCGAGTTTGATGCGATGGATGCGGTCAACAACAAGACCGCGTTCTTCTTCCTGAAAGAGGCCGGGCGCAACCTCGCCGACAACGGCAAGGTGTGCACGCTGGTGACCTCCCTGCTGGGTGCCTTTACCCCGTTTTATTCCAGCTACGCAGGCACCAAGGCGCCGGTGGAACACTACACGCGGGCGGCGGCCAAGGAGTTTGGTGAGCGCGGCATCTCGGTGACCGCGATTGGCCCGGGGCCGATGGATACGCCGTTCTTCTATCCGGCCGAAGGGGCCGATGCGGTGGCGTATCACAAGACTGCGGCGGCGCTGTCACCGTTCTCGAAGACCGGGCTGACCGACATCGAGGACATCGTGCCGTGGGTGCGCTTTTTGGTATCCGAAGGCTGGTGGATGACCGGGCAGACGATCCTGGTCAATGGTGGGTATACGACGCGGTAATTGCTGGGTTTCGCTTGTTGGAAGCTCCCGCTCACCCCAACCCCCGCTCCGCGCCCCGGCCTTTGCGCTGGCGCAAGGGCGTTCGATGGGCAGCGAACCGATGGTTCGCAAGCTGCCCCTCTCACCCCGCACGCGGGAGAGGGGCTTTAAGCTACAGCTCGCAGTAGACACATCCCTTCTCCCGCATGCGGGGTTAAGAACAGGCGCTTATGAGCCAAAGGCTCGTGACTGTTCGTACGCCCCGCGTGCTACGCGGGGCCGGGGCGCGGAGCGAGGTGCCCCGAAGGGGCGGATGAGGGGAGCTCTTGCTCTGCCTTACCCCAACGACCGCGCCGTATTGATGATGTTCACCCCATCAAAGCGCGTCGTCGCCGAGCCGTGCGATACCGCCGACACCTGACCCGGCTGGCCCTTGCCGTCGAAGAACGAACCGCCCAGACGGAAATCGCGTTCGTCGCAGATCGCGCTGCAGGCATTCCAGAACTCCGGCGTACGGATCTGGTATGCCGCGTCCTCGACCATGCCGGTGATCTGGCCGTTCTTGATCTGGTAGCAAAGCTGGCCGCCGAACTGCGCGTTGTAGCGCTGCTGGTCAATCGAGTACGACCCCCGGCCGTGGATGTAGATGCCGTTCTCCACGTCCTTGATCATCTGCGCCGGGGTCAGCGGCGTCTTGCCCGGTGCCAGCGACACATTGGCCATGCGCTGGAACTGCACGCTCTTCCACGAATCGGCATAACTGCAACCGTGCGACGCGTTTTCACCAAGGATATGCACTTCATCGCGCGTGGCCTGGTAGTTGACCAGGATGCCGTCCTTGACCAGATCCCAGCGTTTGCACTTCACGCCTTCGTCGTCATAACCCACCGCGCCCAGGCTGTAGGGCTCGGTCTTGTCGGCGGTGAAATTGACGATGTCACTGCCCCAGCGGTAGCCGGCATCGCGCTTGTCCAGCGTGGCGAAGCTGGTGCCGGCGTAGTTGGCTTCGTAGCCGAGCACGCGGTCCAGTTCCAGCGGATGGCCAACGTTCTCGTGGATGGTCAAGAACAGGTTGGACGGGTCCAGCACCAGGTCGTACTTGCCGGCCTTCACCGACGGGGCGGTGAGCTTCTCGCGTGCGTGTTTTGCCGCAGCGATGGCGTCTTCCACCGGGTCGTAGGAATGGCCGTAGGCGATCACGCCGCCCGGCAGCTGATGCTTGTCCGCAGCGTTGCCGGCAAGGAATTCCCAACCCATGCCGGCCGGCGCGGAGAGCCCGGCGCGGGTGCGGAACTTGCCGCTGGCCTTGTCGATGGCGGTGGCAGTGAACGGCAGCCAGATGCGGTGCACGTCCTGGTCGATCCACGAGCCATCGCTGGAGGCGAAGTACTTCTGCTCGTTGACCAGGAACAGCTGCGAGTTGATGAAATTGGCGCCGGCATTCATCGCCGCCGCGTTGATCGACAACAGCAGCTCCACCTTGTCCTTGACCGGCACCGCCATCGCGTTCTGGCGGATCGGCGTCTGCCAGCGCACCTCGCCCACGCCGGGGGTTGGTGCCAGCTGCACCGGCTTGGTCTGGATCCTGGCATTGGCCCGGGCAATGGCGATGGCCTGCGCCACGGCGGCCGCCACGCCCTGGGCGTTGGTCTGGTTGCTGGCGGCAAAGCCCCAGGCGCCATCCACGATCACGCGGATGCCGACACCGGCCGACTCACTGTTGGTGACGTTCTGCACCTTGTCTTCGCGGGTGACGATGGCCTGGTTGAGGTAGCGGCCGATGCGCACGTCGCAGTAGCTGGCACCGCCGCGCCTGGCCAGCGCCAGCACGGTGTCGGCCAGGGCCTTCTTCTTTGCCACATCCGACGGCGCCAGCAGCTCCTCGGCGGCGATCAGGCGGGCATTGGGCAGCATCATCCCGGCGAAGCCGAGGCTGGAAAGCGTGAGGAACTGACGGCGTTGCATGGTGGACCAGGCTCCAGAGCAGCGATGCCACGCATCGCACATGACCCCCGAATCTCGGCGGCGGCGCACCCTGGGCACAAGTGACCATGGTCATGCGTGGGGCAGAAAACCCATTGCGGCACAATCAGCGCTGGTTTCCGTTGCCGCCCGTGATGATGCAAAAGCCGTATTCCGAATCCTGCGAACGCAACCGCGGCCCGATCCTGTCGGTGCTGCAGCGTTATCTGGGCGATGCCCGTCATGTCCTGGAGATTGGCAGCGGCACCGGCCAGCATGCGGTGCACTTCGCCGCGGCCATGCCGTGGCTGCGCTGGCAGGCCAGCGACCACGCCGATCACCTGCCGGGCATCGGCCAATGGCTGGAAGAGGCGGCATTGCCAAACACCCCGGTGCCCATTGAACTGCAGGCCGTGGCCGGTGCGATGCCCGGCCTGCAGCCGTTGCCGCAAACCGGCGTTGAAGCCGGTTTCGATGCCATCTTCACCGCCAACACGCTGCACATCATGGGCTGGGACAACGTGCAGGCATTGTTCGCGGGGCTGCCTGCGCTGATGGCGCCGCAGGCCTTGTTCATCGCCTACGGGCCGTTCAACTACAACGGTGCATTCACCAGCGACAGCAACCGCACCTTCGATGGCTGGCTCAAGGCGCGCGATCCGCGCTCGGGCATCCGCGATTTCGAGGCCGTTGATGCATTGGCCAACGCGCAGGGGCTCACACTGCGTGAGGACGTGGCGATGCCGGCCAACAATCGCCTGCTGGTATGGCAGCGCCTGCGTGGCTGAAGCCGGGCTAGGATGCACAAACTTCCGGGGAGGGTGGCGCGTGGTGAAGCACGGACGTAACTGGCTGTTGGCGATGGCAGTGGGCATGACGCCATGGTTGGTGCAGGCACAGCAGGTGGATGCGCGGCAGGCCGCCATGCAGGTGCAGGCCAGCTATCCCGGTGTGATCGAACTGGAGGTGGACGCCAGCGACGTCACGCGCCGCATCCAGCATGTGCGCGAACGCATTCCGGTGGCGCCCGGCCCGTTGAGGTTGTGGTACCCGCAGTGGATTCCCGGCAACCACGCGCCGACCGGGCCGATCAACCAGATCGCCGGGCTGGTGATCCGTGGCAACGGCCAGCCACTGCAATGGGCCCGCGATTCCGGCGACATGTATGCGTTCACGCTGCAGGTGCCCGAGAGCGTGAGCATGCTGGAGATCGAATTCCAGTACCTGTCGCCGACGGCATCGGACCAGGGCCGTGTGGCGATGACGCCGAACCTGCTCGACCTGCAATGGCACCGCGTGGTGGTGTACCCGGCCGGTGTTGATGCGCGTGGCATCCAGGTCAAACCGTCATTGCGACTGCCCGAGGGCTGGCAGAGCGGCAGCGCGCTGGATGTGGCACGCCGTGATGGCGGCACCGAGCACTACGCAACCGTGCCACTGATGACGCTGATTGATTCGCCGGTGTTTGCCGGTCGCCACTTCAAACGGTTTGCCTTGGATGAAGCCGCCAAGCAGCCGGTGTGGCTGGACGTGGTCGCCGAAAACCCTCAGGCGTTGCAGGCCGACGCAAAGGTACTGGACGCACACCGCGCGCTGGTGCGCGAGGCCGATGCGGTATTCGGCACACGCCCGTACACGCGCTACAACTTCCTGCTGGCGGTGTCGGATGTGTTCAGCGGGATCGGCCTGGAGCATGCACAGAGCAGCGAGAACGGCATGCACGACGGCTACCTGCGCGGTGAGCGTCCGTTCCTGGACAACGATCTGTTGCCGCACGAATACGCCCATGCGTGGGTAGGCAAGGCGTGGCGCCCGCGCCCGACCTGGGTGCCGCATTACAACGCGCCGATGCATAACGACGAATTGTGGATGTACGAAGGGCAGACGCAATATTGGGCGGTGGTGCTGGCCGCGCGTTCGGGCCTGTGGAAACTGGACTACGCGATGGCGATGCTGGCGCAGTTGCAGGCCAACTACGCCACCCAGCCGGGCAGGCAGTGGCGCGACCTGCATGACACCGTCCATCAGGGCATCCTCGATTTCAACTCCAGGCCGCAGGCCTGGGCCGACTGGCAGCGCGCATTCGAGTTCTACAACGAAAGCACTTTGCTGTGGCTGGGCGTGGATGCGCGCCTGCGTGCGTTGTCCAAAGGCAAGGTGACGCTGGATGACTTCGCCAAACGCTTCCATCAGGGCGGCAAACAGGGTGAGATTCGCCTGTATGACCGCGCCGATGTGATGCAGGGCCTGGAAGCGGTGCAGCCCGGCAACTGGGATGCCTTCATCGGCAGCCGCCTGGACGCGCGCGATGGCAAGGCACCGGATGGTTTGGCAACCGCGGGCTGGGAGCTGTACTTCGACGACCAGCCCAACCTGGTGGTCGCCGACGGCGAAGCTGATGGCGCTACCGACCTGCAGTATTCCTTGGGTTTGAAGATCGGCAGTGATGGCGTGCTGCAGGCCGTGGGTTGGGATAGCCCTGCCTTCAAGGCGGGCTTGGCCAAGGATGTGACGATTGTTGCGGTGAATGGCCTGGCCTATAGCGGCGGCCGGATCAAGCAGGCGCTGATCGATGGAAAACAGAGTGCGACACCGATCGAGCTGATCGTGCGCCAGGCGGACAGCTTCCGCACCGTGCGCATCGATTACCGCGACGGACTGCGGTATCCGCACCTGCGGCGGATTGAAGGAACGGCGGATTTGTTGACGAAGATTCTGGCGGCGCGGAGGTAACGAACTGCTCGCGCTGCTGGCTATTGCTTCTCCCGCTTGCGGGGTTAAGAACAGGTGTTTACGAGCCTGCGGCTCGTGACTGTTCGTACGCCCCGCGTGCTGCGCGGGGCCGGGGCGCGGAGCGAGGTGCCCCGCAGGGGCGGATGAGGGGAGCCTTAATAGCTTTGGGCCTGCTTGCTGGAAGCTTCCCCTCACCCCAACCCCTCTCCCGCGTGCGGGAGAGGGGCTTCAAGCCAAAGCCTCAATATTCCCAGCGATAGCCAAGCCCAAACGTCCGGCCCTGCGCCGGTACGCTGGAAATCTGCCCGTACGTCGCCGCCGCCTGCTGGCCATACACCGTCTTGTAGTCGCGGTCGGCCAGGTTGTAGATGCCCGCACTGAAGCGCCCCGCGCCCAGCGGAATTTCCGCGATCAGGTCGAACACCGCATAGCCGCTGATCCTGGCCGAGGGCGTTGCACGGATGGTCGGGCTGACCGCTGCCACGCGTGCGTCGCGCCATGCATGGTCGCTGCCGCCCACCGCCTGGCCCTGCAGGCGCAGCAGGCTGTCCTGGGCAAAGCGCCACTGGCCGTACAGGCCGGCCTTCAACGGCGACACGCGGAAAGCGTTGAGCTCGCGCCACTGGCCGGCAGCATCCTTGTACTGGCCGCGCGTGCTGGCCACGCTGGCGCCAAATTCCCACTGCTCGGTGGGCAGGTAACGCAGGTTGGCTTCCACGCCCCACACGCGCTCGTCGGTGTCGGCCACCGACACGCTGTAGTCGCGGTTGAACTGCACGGTCTTGTCCGAGCTGTTGTAGAACGCGGTCACGCCGCCCTGCAGCACCGTGTCGTCGCTGCGGCGCCAGCCCAGCTCGTAGTTGTTGACCTTGATCGGGCCGATGTTGCGGCTGTCGATGACGAAGCTGGCCGGCACGTCGCGCAGCATGCGCTGGGTGTCGGGCAGGCTGAAGCCCTGCGAGAAGTTGGCAAACAGCTGCTGGCCTTCGGCCACCTTGTAGACCACGCCGGCATTGAACAGCGTCTGCGAATGGCGCACCTTGCCGCCGTCCAGCAGCTTCGGCACATACGCCGGGTTGGCGGTGGCGGCGATGGCCTCGGTGTAGGGCACCGAATCATCGACGCGGTTGCGCAGGATCTGGTGGCGCATGCCGGCCTGCACGGTGACGCGCTCGGTCAGCGGGTAATCGCCCTGCAGGAACAGGCCGGTGGTGTCCACGCGCACGTCCGGGCCCATCGCATAGCGCTGGCTCGGCACATAGTTCAGGCCGTTGCTGGCGATGAAGGCATTGATGTCATACATCTGGCCGAGCTGGCTGTCCTTCTCGCGCTCGTGGTCCACGCCGTAGGAAAGCTGCAACGCGCGGCCATCCACGTCAAAGGCCTTGTGCAACGCGCTGCGCATGCCCCACACGTCGATGTCGGTGTTGGACTGCATGGCCACATAGGCAAACCCACCCGGCAGCGCCGGGTGCACCGCCGCCGACACCGACGGGAACCAGCGGCCCTTTTCATTGCGGTAATACGCTTCCACGCTCAACTCGTGGCCACCGAGGATGTCGCGGTTGCGGTACTGCGCGTTGATGCCCTGGTGTTTGGTGCGCGGTTGCTGGTCCAGCTGCAGGCCCTTTACCGCCAGGTGGCTGGGGGTGAAGGCGGGATTGAACAGCACGGCCAGGCGCGGGCCGTAGTCCGGGCCGTAATCGCTGTCCTGCTGGTCGTCGTACCAGCGCAGGCCCACGCTGAGCTGCTGCTTTTCGTCCGGGTTCCAGTCCAGGCGGCCGTTGAATTCCTTGGTCTCGGTGTCCTGGCGGTCGGTCTGGGCGATCTCCGGGCCGATGCGGCGGCCATGTGCATCCAGCGAGGCACCCTGGCGTGCGTAGTTGATGCCGGCCGCACCGCTGAGCGTGTCCTTGCGGAAGGTCAGTGTCTGCGCCAGGTTCCAGGCCAGGTTGTCGCCATCGATGTCCGACGGGCTGCGCAGGCCCAGCTGCGTGCTCATCGCCAGCGGCTGCTCGCCCGGCTGCAGGGTGATGATGTTGATGATGCCGCCACTGGCGCCGGCGCCGTACAGCGCGGTGGCACCGGAGATCACCTCGATGCGTTCGATCATCGTCGGCGAGATGCTGTTGAGCTGGCGCGAGCCATCGCGCGCGCCGGTCAGCGGCACGCCGTCGATCATCACCTGCACGCTGCGGCCACGCATGCTCATGCCGTAGTTGCTGGTGGTGCCCGAGGCCGGCGCCAGCGACGGCACCAGCTGGCCGAGGATGTCGGCGGTGCTGCGGCCGGCGGCAATCTGCTGCGCCACCTGCTCATGGTCGATGCGGTACACGGTGCCGGCGATATCGGCCACGCTGCGCGCGGCACGGGTGGCGTTGACGCTGACCGTATCCAGTTGCTGCACGGTGGTGTTGTTCTGCGCGTGCAGCTGGCCACTGATGGCCAGGCTCAACAAGGCGAGCGGAAGGGTTGCTGCGGTATGCCGCATGGTGTCCTCGGAACGTATCAGGGGGAAGAAAGAGAGGGTGCGAAGCGGCGCAGCAGTGGCCGGCACAACAGCAACCCAAGCGCGGAGACGATCGCCAGCGCCACGTAGTAAGCGGGGTAGCCCATGCCCTTGGCGAGGAAGCCGGACAAGGCACCGCCGATGAAATAGATCAGCAGTTCAAAGCAGACCAGCAGGGTGAAATCGGTGCCGGCCTGTTCGCGCGAGCTGATCCGCATGAACAAGGCATACAGGCTGGTCATGGCGACATAGCGCAGAGCGAGCAGTGCGATCACCAGCGCGCCCAGCCCAAACTGCGAGGAGGCAAGCACACCGCTGTACAGCAGGGCGGCCAGCAACACATACAGCAGCGTGCGCCACCAACCGGCGTGCATCAGCAGCTGTTCGGCGCTGCGCTGCTTGAGCAGCCAGGCCGCGCCCACGGCAGCCAACATGCCAACGCCGGCGCCCCCTACCGAAATCAGCAGGCCGATTTCGGTCAGGCTCCACTTCTGGTCGACCAGCAGCGGATTGACCATCGCCATCGCCGGTGCTTCCACCATGCGGTACAACACGATCAGCAACAGCGCCCAGCGCAGCTCGGGGCGGCGCAGCGCACGCAGCACGCTTGGCCGCTGGCTCGCCGCCGGCCGCGGCACCTCGTTGATCTGCTGCACGGCGAACAGGGTCAGCGCACTCATCGCCGCCAGGCTCAGTAGAGCCACGTTCCAGCCGCGGGTTTCATACAGCCACAGCACGCCGGCACCGCCGACCATGCTGCCCAGCGCCACGCCCACGCTCTGCGCCATGCTGCCCAGGCGGTGCTCGGCGGGGGCCAGTGCTTCGACCGTATAGCCGTCGATGGCGATGTCCTGGGTGGCGGCAACGGTGGATATCCACATGCCGACCAGCACGAACACGGTCAGGCCGTGGTCCAGCCCGGTGAAGGCCAACGCCAGGATGCCCACCAGCAGCAACAGCTGGGTCAGCCACAGCCAGCTGCGGCGGCGGCCCAGCGCAGGCAGGTGCCAGCGGTCCACCAGCGGCGCCCACAGGAACTTGAACGCCCACGGCAGATATAGCAGCGACAACATGCCGATCCAGCGCAGGTCCACGCCCTGGCTGCGGAGGATGGCCGGCACCGCCACGTTGTAGAAATACAGCGGCAGCGCGTGGGCCATGTACAGCACCACGATCACGCCCAGCCCGAGGTGCGAGGCGGCGGAGCGCTCAGCGCGCATCGGCGGACTCCATTTGCATGCACACCCAATGCGCGCCAGCGGCGGCATCGGTGGTGACGAAGTAGGGCACGCCCCAGGCCGCATGCAGGGCGGGGGTGTCCAGGCGCTGCTGTTCCTCCGGCGAGGTGGCAATGCGCACCAGGCCCTTGCAGTAGCGGCGGAAGGCGGCCTTGTGCCGCTTGTACCAGACCGCCTGGATGGCCCGGTAGTCCTCACAGAAGCCGGCGCCGGGCAAGGTGGTGGCGATGAAATAGAAGGGCATGCGGGCCACGATCAGGCGCTCCACGCCGGCCAGCCATTGGTGGATCTCCTTTGCGCTGACCTCGTCGTGGAAGACGGCGCGGATCACCGTCGCCTGCTGGATCATCAAACCCATTGCTGCTGCCTGTTCAGAAAGTAAACGGCAGCAGCGCACGCCACGGCCTTAAATGAGAATAGTTACCAATTCCATTGCAAGTTTAGGCGCGGCGAAGGAAAATTTAGCCACGACGACATTCGTGGGTGCCTTGCATGCAGGTCTACACCTGCGCCGAATTGATGGATGCAGCCCATGCCCTGGGCGGCCAGGTGGACTTCGAGTCCGGCCTGCCGGACGCCATGCCGGTGCTGGCCGGATGGCAGCAGGTGCAGGCCGTGGACGCGGGCCTGGTGCTGTACCTGAGCCGCAGCCGCGACATGGTGGGCGGCCGCAGCCACAACCGTTTGCCCGGCGGCTTGACCGCCAGCTTCCTGCTGCAGGGCGAGGCCGACGTGGCCATCGGCGACGAACGCCTGCGCCTGGACAGCCGCCGCAACCGCAACCCGGCCATGCTGATCCACCTGCGCGAGGACGATCAGTTCCTGCGCCACTGGCAGGCCGGCCGCCAGGAAACCAAGGTCAGCCTGCACGTCAGCGACGACTGGCTGGCGCAGCAGCTCGACGCCGTCGCCACGCCAGGCATCACCCGGCTGCGCCGCAGCCACGGCCGCAACCATCGCTGGCAACCGCCCGTCGCGCTGATGCAGCGTGCAGCGGGGCTGTTTGAAACCGATGACGCAGGCCCGCCCCTGTTGCGGCGCCTGCAACAGGAGAGTTTTGCCCTGGAACTGGCGGCCGGCGTGGTGCACAGCCTGGTGGCAGAGCCGGGCGAGCGCGCGCTGGGCGCACGCCTGCAGCGCTGCGTGGAACGCCTGCAGCAATGGCTGCACAGCGGCGAGGCCGACACCCTCAGCATTACCCAGATGGCACGTCAGCTGGGCACCAACGCAGTGGACCTGCAGCGCGGCTTCCAGCAGCAACACGGCAGCAGCATCGCTGCTTACCTGCGCACATTGCGATTGGAGCGCGCGCGGCAGGCACTGCTGCAACAACGCGTGCCGGTGGACGTGGCCACCGCCATCGCCGGTTACGCGCATACCAGCAGTTTCAGTGCCGCGTTCAAGCGGCAGTTCGGTGTGTCACCGTCGCAGGTGAAGTAGCCCCAATCGGTGAGAGCGGTTAAGCCGTGAAGCCGGAAAAATGAAGTGCCACAGGAATGATCGAGCTGCGCATGATTGCAGGGGAATTAGCATTAATGCCTTGGCTGCTGCTGCAGTTGTTGTTGATCCTTCTGGCCTGCAAAAGAATGTGAGTAGTAACCCGGTACTTCATCAACTGGCTCGTCGGATGATCTCGATGGCAGGTTGCGACCCTAAGCCGACGTCCACTGCTGGCAGAGGTCGCTAGTGAAATCACAATTACTGATACTGTAATGCTGAATGGAAAGCAACGTGAATAATCCAAGTTGGTGATAGTTGAAATAAGGACTTGTGATGACAACGATTGATGGGCTCTTACTGGGCGGGCGTCCTGACTCGGAAGGTGATTCTGGCCACGGGGCAGCTATTGCATATCGCCTTCGCGCGCCCTGCCAGGAAAGCCGTTGCGACGAGATCGACGGCTGGAGCGTGGAAAGCGCCATGGGCAAGTCCACCATCGTGGCGCGGTCGCCGCAGAAACTCAGCAAGCGGGAAGCGATTGAGGCAGGAACGGAGTGCATCCAGCGCTTTCTTGACCTGCTGTCCTACGAGCGATTCAAGGTCTCTGAGTTCGCTGGTATCGGAAGCAGCCACGTCCTGCTCTATACGGAGGGGAATCGCTACGTCGTGGAGATCTTGGCGACTGATGACATGGTACTGGGCGTTTCCGCGACGGCTGTTGTCTACGACCGCGACGGCAATCCGAAGCCGACACCGCCCGCCCCCCGCCCGGTGTGGACACCGGCGCTGCGTTTTTACCGGCTCTCGCAGGCGAGCAGCGATCTATACGAGGCCTACCGGAACCTATGGTTGGGCCTGGAGGCTCTGCTGTCCGCCATTAGCGCAAAGAGGGCGGATGAGGGCGAACGCAAGTGGTTGCGTCGTGTGCTCGCCGAGATCGATACCAGAATCGACGTGCGGCAATTGCTTCCTGACAACCGAGATTTGGCTGACTATATGCTGGCCGATCAGTACGAACGCATGCGCTGTTACCTGTTCCACGCAAAGCCGGAGGAGGGAATGGCGGCGCCGACCCTTCCAGATCCGGAGGCGCTGGCGCTCGCATACGCGCAGTTGATCCGGATCTGGCGTGACATTGCCCATCATCTCATCGGAGTCCGCCAAGGTGGGATTGGCGTCGTCACTTACGAAGGTTTCAAGGCCTTGCTCTTTACGCCATTTTCGTCAGGCTTGGGAGTTGTTTATTCGGATGCCAGAGCCCCAGCAGGCAATGCTGATACCCAGATCAATCCCAACGGAGAGAGTAGGATCGAGCTCGAGAATCCCAGTTACCAGGATGGTGCAATGCCGGGATTAATCTCGGTATCTGCATCGCTGCTGACAGAAGGGCAGGACTCGCTGCCGGTACTATGGCGTTTCGGTTGCGAGATCGGACCTGAGAAGAAATTGTTCTGCGTGGGGAGAGTCGAAGGTGGTCTTCGGCTATCTGGCGTCGACCAGTTGGACATCCTGCAAGTATTCCGTCTGAAGAATGCGTCCTCGCCCAAGGTGTCGTTTTGATTGATCGCTGCCGGCCGGCAGCATCATTTCGTTCAGACGCTCAGATCTACGAAATTAGTGGTACCAATTCGATTGGCGATTGGTCGGACGTCGGCGGATCCCTCGAGCGTCGATGCAGCGACTTCGGCTTGTTCCTTCGTGGCATGCATACTGATTGGCTCGGGAGTCACCGAGGCGAACACGCCCCAGCATTTGCGCCAACCTGGATTGAACCTATCTACGTTCGGCGTCAGTAGTTCGATGTCGCGGGCCAAGCTGAAATGCACCGCGTACCCGGTGCCGGCATGCTCGGATTCGGCGCGCAGTGACCGACTCACCATGCCAACGACCTCGCCGTCGCGGTTGAACACAGGTCCACCACTCATTCCCCCGGGCCAATCGCTCTCCACCTCGAATACCGGGGTAGGATTCGATCGACTAACCCCTTCCTCATGGATCGCCACAATCCGACCATAGGCGCCGTACATGCCTTCGTCGAGAAGGGACGATTGCTTGGCAACGTCTACTTCGGAGAGATCTAACTTTGGGAAGCCGACCGCGAGCACTATCTCGCCTACTCTCGGCGCCCAGCCGTTTGTCCGTATCGGCAATGTCTGTGGTGGCCGTGCGCCTGGACCGATCGGTTCGGGCTTCAGCAAAGCCACGTCAATGGCCGGTCGCCGGGAGGCTTGGCCACGGAGCGCTGCCATCGGATCGTCGGACTCCATCATCGAGGCGATCACCTCGTCCGCAGGTACGAAACAGTCGGGCGGAATGTTGATCGTTCCGAACACGACCGCATGCATACTCAGGAACAGGATCGGGCGATCGGAAAGATGCTTTTCGACAAAGTCGATCACGTGGTAGGCGGTGAGGAAGTTGTCGAAGCCATCGACATGGAACGCGGTCCCTACGCCATACATCCGTCCATCTACCTGCTGGCAGAACACCGGAATGATCGCGTTGCGAAGGCCGAAAGGATCATAGATCTCGAAGGGCGCGAAGGGCTGGTCCGGTTTCGGTTCATAGCCGCGCACGCGCGGCCGAGTTCCGGAAGGACCCTCGCAAGTTCGGATGACGAAAGGCTCGAATGCATTCAATCGAAGCAACCCCCTCGCGATGGCACAGCTAAGCCTCCGTGCAACTCTGGCTGAACAGTCAAAAGATTACCGAGAATAGTGACATATCTAGCGACTGCTCTTGGCCGGAAGCGGATTCCGCTGGCGCAGGTTCAGTCGGAAGCAATCCGTAGCTTCAACGCCAACGCTGAAGCTCACGCCTCGCAATGCAACCCGCGAAGGTTGCATCGCGCAAAGGCAACGCATCCGTTGCCTGCTCAGGCCATCTGCACGATATGCAGCGCCTTCGGGTTGCGCCACGTTGCCAGCAGCGCGGCCTCGCGGGCCTTGGCTTCGTGCAGGTGCGCTTCCTTGACGTGGCCGTAGCCGCGGATGTGCTCGGGGATGCTGGCGATATCCACTGCCAGTGCCAGGCGACGCGCATCCAGCGAGCCGATCAGTTCCTGCAGGGTCTTCTCGTAGTCACTGATCAGCTGGCGCTCGCCGCGGCGTTCTTCGGTGTAGCCGAACACGTCGAAGCGGCTGCCACGCAGGCCCTTGAGTTTGGCCAGCAGGCCGAAGGCCTTGAACATCCACGGGCCGTATTCCTTCTTCTGCAGCTGGCCGTGTTCGTCGCGCTGGGCGAACAGCGGCGGGGCGAGGTGGAAACGCACCTGGTAGTCGCCTTCAAACTTCTCTGCCACGCGCTTGATGAAGTCGCCGCTGGTGTACAGGCGGGCTACTTCGTATTCGTCCTTGTACGCCATCAGCTTGAAGAAGTAGCGCGCCACCGATTCGGTCAACGCGGTACTGCCCGGGATGGCCTGCTGTTCGGCGCTGCGCACCGCATCGACCAGCGTGCGGTAGCGGTTGGCGTAGGCGGCGTCCTGGTAGTCGGTGAGGAAGCTGCTGCGGCGGGCGATCAATTCGTCCAGCGAACGCGACAGGTGGGCGTCGTCCAGCGGGGCGAACGCGGCTTCGCTGTTGAGCACGCTTGCAGCGGGCAGGCCACGCACGTCCGGTTCGTTGTCCGGGTTGCGCGGTGCCGACGGCGCGCCGGCTTCGCTGCCTTCCCAGTCGCCCGGCGGCAGTTCGCGCAGTGCGGCCGGCTTGCGCTCGGCATCGGTCGGTGCGTTGTGGACCAGGCCGGCAGCCTGCTGCACGGCCTGCGGATCAATCGCAGCCAGGCGGCCCCAGGCAAACGCGGTCTGGTTCATCGTCACGGCGGCGCCGTTGAGCTCCACCGCGCGCATCAGCGATTCCAACGACAGTGGCACCAGGCCCTGCTGCCAGGCGAAGCCGAGGATGAACAGGTTGGAGGCAATCGCATCGCCCAGCAGGGCGGTGGCCAGCTGGGTGGCGTCGAGCAGGATCGGGTCGCGCCCGCCCAGTGCCAGCTTCACCCCGGCAATGATGTCGGCGGCCGGGAACTGCATGTCCGGGTGCGTGGTGAAGGTGCCGGGCATCGCTTCGTAAGTGTTCAACACCACCTGCGAGCGCTCGCCGCGCACCTTGGACAGCGCCCAGTAGTCGTTGACCACCACCATGTCGCAGCCCAGCACCAGGTCGGCCTCACCGGCGGCGATGCGCACGGCGTGGATGTCGGCCGGCGTATTGGCCAGGCGGATGTGCGTGGTGACCGCGCCGCCCTTCTGCGCCAGGCCGGTCTGGTCGAGCACGCTGGCGCCCTTGCCTTCAAGGTGGCCGGCCATGCCCAGCAGCGCGCCGATGGTCACCACGCCGGTGCCGCCGACGCCGGTGATCAGGATGTTCCAGGGCTGCGAGAAATCGGTGCGGAACGTGGGCGCCGGCAGGTTGTCGAGCAGGCTGGCGGCATTGCTCTTCTGTCCCTTGCGCAACTGGCCGCCGTGCACGGTGACGAAGCTCGGGCAGAAGCCCGTCGTGCAGGAGAAATCCTTGTTGCAGTTGGACTGGTCGATGTCGCGCTTGCGGCCGAATTCGGTTTCCTTCGGCAGCACCGACACGCAGAAACTTTTCTCACCGCAATCGCCACAACCTTCGCAGACCAGCGAGTTGATCATGGTGCGCTTGGGCGGATCGACCAGCTTGCCGCGCTTGCGGCGGCGGCGTTTTTCGGTGGCGCAGGTTTGTTCAAAGATCAGGATGCTGGTGCCCTTCACCGTGCGCAGCTGCTTCTGCACGGCGTCGAGCTCGGCGCGGTCGTGGAACTCCACATCGCTGGGGAATTCATGGCGACGTGCCTTCCACTTGGCGATGTCGTCGGACAGCAGCACGATGGTCTGCACGCCCTCCGAGCGCATCTGCTGGGCGATCTGCGGCACGGTCAGGGTGCCGTCCACCGGCTGGCCGCCGGTCATCGCCACCGCATCGTTGTAGAGAATCTTGTAGGTGATGTTGACGCCCGCAGCGATGGCCTGGCGGATCGCCAACGAGCCGCTGTGGAAGTAGGTGCCATCGCCGAGGTTCTGGAACACGTGCGCGGTGTCAGTGAACGCAGCCTGCCCGGCCCAGGTGACACCTTCGCCGCCCATGTGGGTGAAGGTGTCGGTGTCGCGGTCCATCCACGTCACCATGTAGTGGCAGCCGATGCCGGCCAGCGCACGCGAGCCTTCCGGCACGTTGGTGGAGGTGTTGTGCGGGCAGCCGGAGCAGTAATGCGGCACGCGCGGGAACTGCGCGCGCGGCAAGGCCATTTCGGCTTCCTTGACGTCCATCCAGCGCAGGCGTTCTTCAATCGAATCGGTATTGAAGAAACGCTGGATGCGGCGGCCAATCACGCCGGCAATCGTGGCCGGTGTCAGCTCGCCGGTGGACGGCAGGATCCAGTCGCCCTGCTCGTCGTACTTGCCGACGATGGACGGGCGCGCGCCCCAGTTGGCCGGCCAGTTGTAGAAGTATTCCTTCATCTGCCGCTCGATGAAGGCCTTCTTCTCCTCCACCACGACGATGTCTTGCAGGCCGCGGGAGAATTCACCGATGCCCTGCGGCTCCAACGGCCAGGTCATGCCGACCTTGTAGACGCGGATGCCGATGTCGGCGCAGGCCTTTTCGTCCAGGCCCAGGTATTCCAGCGCCTGCAATACGTCCAGGTAGCTCTTGCCGGTGGTGACGATGCCCAGCCGCGCCTGCGGCGAATCCATCACCACCTTGTCGATGCGGTTGGCGCGGGCAAAGGCCTGCGCCGCCTTCACCGCATAACGGTGCAGGCGCATTTCCTGCTCCATCGGCGGGTCCGGCCAGCGGATGTTGAGGCCGGCGGCGGGCATGTCGAAATCTTCCGGCAGGATGATCTGGCGGGCGAACGGGTTCACGTCCACCGACGCGGACGACTCCACCGTCTCGGCAATGGTCTTGAAGCCGATCCAGCGGCCGGTGTAGCGGCTCATCGCCCAGCCGACCAGGCCCATGTCCAGGATGTCCTGCACGCCGGCCGGGTTCAGCACCGGCATCATCGCGCTGACAAATTCTTCCTCGCTGCCGTGGGGCAGGGTGGAACTGCGACAGGCATGGTCATCGGCGGCCAGCGCCAGTACGCCACCGTACTTCGAGGTGCCGGCGGCGTTGGCGTGCTTGAACACGTCGCCGCAGCGGTCAACGCCCGGGCCCTTGCCGTACCACATGCCGAACACGCCATCGACGTTGGCGCCGGGGAACAGGTTGGTCTGCTGCGTGCCCCAGACCATGGTCGCGCCCAGGTCTTCGTTCAAGCCGGGCACGAACTTCACCTTGGCCGCTTCCAGGTGCTTGCGCGCGCGCCACAGCTCCAGGTCGAAGCCGCCCAGCGGTGAGCCGCGGTAGCCACTGACGAAGCCGCCGGTGTTCAGGCCTGCGGCACTGTCGCGCTGCTGCTGCATCAACGGCAGGCGTACCAGTGCCTGCACGCCGCTCAGATAGATGCGGCCGTCGGTGCGCGTGTATTTGTGTTCCAGCGTGTAGTCGGAATCGCGTACGCCGATCAGTGGATCGTTGGCGGAGGCAGGCGAGGTAAGTTCGGCGGTACTGGTCATGGCTGGCCCATTGCAGAAACGGCTGGCGGCAGGCAACGCGGGGCAGTGCCCGCGGCGGTCGGCGATTGTAGCAGCGCCGCTTTCATCACCCTGTAACGCAGTCGCGTCATGGGCCGGGAGCGGTTAGCATTGGCCGCTTGGCTTGATAACTGATTCATGGGGAGTGCAGTTATGGGGTTTTCTAGGCGCATGGCAGCCGGGGTGGCGCTGCTGGCGGGCATGGTGTTTTCGACGGTACAGGCGCAAAGCCTGCCGAAGATCGCCGAGTTCTATTTCGATGACGATGCGGCGGCCAAGCCCATCGTGGCGGTGCCACCGGAACAGATCGACGCGGTTGACCAGCTGATGAAGCTGCGCGATCGGGGCCGCAAGGCGTTCGAGGCCACCGTGCAGCTGGCCGGCGTGGCCTATTCCGAAGGCCGTGTCGAGCTTGGCGAAAAGCTGTACCAGGAGGCGTTGGGGTCGGTCTCGGACAACTCGCTGCAGGCACGCAGCGTGCGCTGGAACCAGGGTTGGGATCTGTACCGCCAGGGCGACGCCAATGCTGCCCTGGCGCACTGGACGCGGGCGGCGGAGGGCATGCGTGGCAATCCCTCGTGGCTGCCGCAGACCCTGGCGCTGGTGCTGTGGAAACTGGACCGCAAGGACGAAGCCGTGGCCTGGTACGCCGCAGCCGTGCGCACCGAGCCGCAGCAATGGAACGATCCGGCACAGTTCTCGCGGTTGCTGCCACAGTGGCAGGACGGCGAGCGGGCACAGCTTGCCCAGGTGCAACAGGTCTGGGCGGCCAATCCACCGGCCTGGCCCTGAGCCGAAAACCGTTGTCGCGCTGGTTTGCATGAGCCTCACCCCGCGCAGACGGGGACCGCGCCTGGACACGCTGGCCCGCCCGTAACAACACCCAGGCCCCGCCCGTTGTCACTTGCCAGCCGGCTGCGCGTACCCGTCAGACTTAGGTCGAAGGACGGTTCCATCGACTGCACCGCCGGTGCATGCTTGATCGATGGCCTTTGATGCATTCGCGCTGATCCTGGCCATGCTCGCGTTGGGCATGGTCTTCGCAAGGTTGCGCACCTTTCCCGACAACGCCGCCGACACCCTCAACAAAGTGGTGCTGTATGTGTGCCTGCCCGCGGCGGTACTCACCTACGTGCCGCGCCTGCAGCTGGATGTCTCGCTGATCGGCATCATCGCCACGCCGTGGCTGCTGATGCTGCTTACCGTCGGCCTGGTCAGTGCGGCGACGCGGGTTTTCGGCTTCGAGCGGCAGGTGCATGCGGTGCTGTTGCTGTGCGTGGCGCTGACCAACTCCAGCTTCATCGGTTACCCGATGGTGCGCGCGCTGCTCGGTGACCACGCCCTGCCGTATGCCGTGGTCTATGACCAGTTCGGCACCTTTGTGCTGCTGTCGACCTTTGGCCTGTACGTGCTGGCGCGCTACAGCGGCGACACCCCGCCGACCACCGCGCAGATCCTGCTGCGCATTCTCAAATTCCCGCCGCTGTGGGCACTGCTGTTTGCCTTGACGCTGATGCCGGCCACGCCGCCGGCATGGGTGGCATCGGCGCTGAAGAACCTGGCCGATGCCATGTTGCCACTGGTGATGCTGGCGGTCGGCCTGACCATCCAGCTGCGCTTGTCACGCGCCGAGCTGGCGCCCTTGTCGATTGGCCTGCTGCTCAAGCTGGTGGTGCTGCCGGTGGCGGCGATCGGCTTGTCACTGGCGTTTGGGTTGCAGGGCGAAATGCTGCGGGTCAACGTGCTGGAGACCGCCATGCCGACCATGATCACCGCCGCCGCCCTGGCCATTTCGCACCGGCTGGCGCCGCGCCTGGCCGCGGCCATGGTGGGTTACGGCATCGTGCTGTCACTGGTCACCCTGCCGGCCTGGGTGTGGGTGCTGGGAAAACTGTCGTGATGGCATCCACGGCCTGACCGTGGCAGGCTCATTGCCCAGTCCAGGGAGGCGACGGTGATGAAGAACAGGCAGTGGATTGTCGCTTGCGTGGCCGCGATGGCGGCCCTGAGTTCGTTTGCCGTGGTTGCCGCCAGCGCGCCTGCGCCGGCCGTGCAATCCGAAGCTGCTGGTTGGGCCGATTTCCACGCACCGTTGCGGGAGCGGGCACAGGCGGCCGCCGCCAGCGGCCAGCCGCTGGATCTGTTGGTGGCCTCGCGCTTGATGCTGCCGTCGGAGCTGTCCGCAGCGCAGGCGGCATCGACCACGGCGCAGCAGGGTGCGGTGTGGTTGGAGCAGGCAATACGCCTGGGGAGCGACCAGCCGGTCATTGCCCGCGCCGCGGTAACGCGTTGCCTGGGCGGCGGCAGTTGCGATATTCCCGCGGCGGTTCAGACCTTGCAGACCCGGGAATCGGACGACGTCGTCGCACAGTTGCTGCTGTGGCAGATGCACACAGCCAAGGGCGATGCCGACGCGGCCGCACAGGCGTGGGCACGCGCCACGCAGGCGACGCGTTATGCGGACGATGTTGCCGAAGGCGTAGCGTTGTTGGACCGCGCCACCGGCGGCGTGCGATGGCCGGCATCCCCTGCCGGCGGCGATCAAGCCTTGAGCGTCGATGGTGAGACCAATCGCGCCATTACCGTATTCGCCTTGGTATCGGCATCCTTGATGCCGGGGCTTTCGGACATCTATCGCCAGTGTCCGCCCGACGTCGCCGCCGAGCGGCGTGAGCCGTGCCGCCATCTGTTCACGGTGATGGCCGAGAGTGGGTCGCACATCGCGGCCCTGCTCGGTGTCGGCCGGATGCGTGACCTCAGCGATGATGCGGCAGAACGGGAAAACTGGGAGGCACGCAGGCGTGAGCTGATGTGGCTGTCGCTGCGTTCGGCGGAGCTGCTGTCCGCCGGGTCCAATGATGTGTCGCCACTGAACACCAGCAACCATCTGAAATGGACGGGCGAAATGGGTGAGCTGCCCGCGTTGCGCCGCTTGCTTGCCGACAACAGCGTCGCGGCACAACCACCGGCCGACTGGAAGCCCGCCTGGCCCAGCAAATGAGAGAGCTGGCGCTGCCGTGGGCAACACGGCCTGACGGGACACCATCACATGGCGCGAGTTGCCGCATGCAGGCCCGCAGGTGACAGCCCGGCTGTCCGTCCCTGGTCCTGGGGCCGGATGACGGACAGCATCGCAGGGCCCTGTGGTTCAAGCCATGGAGTTCCATCGGGGGAGCACCCGGTGGCGCAGGATCGGCGGCTTCCTCACTTGATGACTACCTTTGGCAACGCGCCGCGGTGTACGCTGCGGACAGGTTCAGCGGAAACGAGGCGTGCATGAAGACGATCCTGGTAGCCGGCTCCAAGGGCGGTGTCGGCAAGACCACCATCGCCACCCATCTGGCCGCGCATTCGGCGCTGGCCGGCAAGGCAACGGTCATCGCCGATGCCGACCCGCAAGGCTCCAGCACCCGCTGGGCGCAACGCCGTTCCATGCTCGACAGCGCCGTGTTGCCCGTTGACGTGCACCGCAAGAAGAACTGGGAAAAGCTCATCCCCGACGGCGCCGAACAGGTCATCGTCGATGCCCCGGCCGGTGCCTACGCCGAGGACCTGGAGCGCTTCCTCGACCTGGCCGACGCCGTGGTGGTGCCGGTGCTGCCCTCGGCGCTGGACATCGAAGCCATCGTTGGCTTCCTCAACAGTCTGTCCAAGATCAAGCGCGTGCATTCGCGGGCGTTGCCGGTGGGCCTGGTGCTCAACCGCACCAAGCCATGGACGCAGACCTCGCAACAGGCCCGGCAGATGCTGGCGCAATGGCCGTATGAGGTTGTCGCGCAGTTGCGTGACAGCCAGAGTTACGTGGTGATGGTCGGGCTGGGCCGCAGCCTGTTCGACTACCACTCCGCCCAGGTACGCGAGCACCAGCAGGACTGGGACCCGCTACTCAAATGGTTGAACAAGGTCTGACAGGAGTACTACCCACCCATGCGTGAATTGATCTTGCTACGGCATGCCCATGCCGAACCGGCCGACAACGGCCAGGCCGATATCGACCGACCGCTTTCCCCGCACGGGTTGGCCGAGGCCGAAGCCGCCGGGCGTTGGCTGCATGAACAGCGGTTGGTGCCGGACCGCGTACTGTGTTCACCGGCGCGGCGTACCCGCGAGACGCTGGAAGCGGTGCTTGGCCTCACCGGCTATGTGGAACAGCGCCTGGACGAACGCATCTACGACGCCGTGCCCGGTACCCTGGCCGCCCTGGTGGATGAGCATCGCGAAGTGGAGCGGCTGCTCGTGGTGGGCCACAACCCGGGCCTTGAACAACTGGTGGCGCTGATGCACAGCGGCCAGTCCGGTGATTACCGTGGCATGCCGCCGGCATCGGTGGCGGTGCTGTCCTTGCCCATGGAAGCGGCGATCGAGCCCGGCATCGCCCGTTTGGCAGCATTCTGGTGGCCGTAAGCGCATGGCGGCAGTACGGGGGGTGTTGCTGCTGATGGCATGGGCGCTGGCGGGCACGGCATTGGCCGGACCGCCAGTGGCAGTGCCGCAGATTGATACGGCGCGTTCGCAGTTTGGCTTTGAGATACGCACCCGCTTTGGGCAGAAGATCGAGGGCGTGTTCCCACGCTTTGAAGCCCTGGGCACGCAGTTGCCCGATGGCCGCCACCAGATGCGGTTGCGGATGTATGCGCAGTACGTGGAAATCCCCAACAAGCCCCGCTATACCGGATGGATGCGGGGCGAGGATTTTTTCGACGTGGCGCGTTACCCGCTGGTCGAATTCCAGTCCGATCCCTATTCGCCTGAGCTGATCACCCACGGCGGGGCGGTCGAAGGCTGGCTGACCATCCGTGGCATCAGCCGCCGTGAAACACTGCGTCTGGCAGAACCTGAATGTGCAAGGCCCGGCTATGATTGCGACCTTGTCAGCCGAGGTACCGTCCTGCGCGGTCGTTACGGCATGGACAGCTGGCAGATGGCCCTGGGTGATCGAGTGACCTTTATCTTGCGTACGCGTCTTGTTGGCGCCCCTCAACCGTGAACCCGGCGATTCGGCTTTTCCTGCTGCTGGCGATGCTGCTGGCCGGTGGCTGCGCCTCGCTGTCGCCGCAGCAGCGCGAGCGTGCCCAGGGCATCGCGGTATCGGCGCGCTCGACCACGGTGGAATGCACCCAGCCGGACCGTTGCGCGCTGGATTCGCCGCTGCGCGCGCTCGGTGGCCGGGCGATGGCCGAATCCACCGCGCAGGCGCCACGGCACTATGCCACCATCCTGGATGAGGGTGAGCTGTCATTGGTGGCGCGGCTGAACCTGCTGCGCAGCGCCACCCGCAGCATCGACCTGCAGACCTACATCTTCGATACCGACGACAGTGCGCGGCTGGTGATCGACGAACTGCTGGCTGCGGCGCGGCGCGGGGTCAAGGTGCGGGTGCTGATCGACCAGCTTTCGGCGATCTCCGATGTGCAGATGCTGGGCGCGTTGTCCGGAGCGCACGTCAATTTCGAGCTGCGGGTCTACAACCCGGCCTTCGGCAAGGCCAAGCTCAATTACCTGGACTACGCCGGCAGCGTGCTGTGTTGCTTCCGCCGCTTCAACCAGCGCATGCACAACAAGCTGCTGGTGATTGACGACGTGATTGGCGTGGTCGGCGGCCGCAACTACCAGGATGACTATTACGACTGGGACTCGGAATACAACTTCCGCGACCGCGACGTGATACTGGCCGGGCCGGAAGTGCGCGAGATGGCGGCCAACTTCCAGGCGTTCTGGGACGCGCGGCGGAGCGTGCCGGCTGAGCGGCTGAACGATGTCGGCAAAACCCTGTTGCGGGGCGGGGTGCCGGCCATGCCCGACGCCGCGTTCCGCTACCCCGAGCGCATCGCGCGGGTCGATGACGAGGCCTCCGATGCCGGTTTCATCAGCCGTGAATTTGTTGATACGGCATTGCCGGTGGCGTCGGTCAGCTACGTCGCAGACCTGCCCCGCAAGCACCGCAAGGAACGCGAGAAAGCACCGCTCGACGGGCAGCATCTCACCGAGCCGACGCTGGATGCATTGATCGCCTCGGCACAGAGCGAGGTGCTGCTGCAGACCCCGTACCTGGTGTTGTCCAAGCCGGCGCAGAATCTGTTCAAGAACCTGCGCAAGCGCGAAGCGCCGCCGCGGGTGGTGGTTTCCACCAACAGCCTGGCGGCGACCGACAACCCGGTGGTCTATGCGCTGTCCTACAAATACAAACGCCGCAATCTGCGTGAGTTGGGCTTCAACATCTACGAATACAAGCCGTTCCCGCTGGATGCGCCGGTGGATTACGGCAAGCTGGTGCCGGCGCCGCTGGGGGACGTGGCCAAGGGCACCTCGCGCGGCAGCGTGATTGGTGGAAGCGCGGCGGGCAGCAATGTGCGCGGCAGCGGCGCGGGCCGCAGGTCCACACCGGGCGGCAGCGAGGTGGAGCGTGAGGTGCTGCGCACTGAGACCCGGCCCTCGTTCCTGAGCACACGCCCGGCCAACCGGCCGGTGCCGGTGACCCGCGACGGCGCGCGCATGGGCCTGCATGCCAAGTCGCTGGTGGTGGACCGCCGCATCGGCGTGATCGGCACCCACAATTTCGACCCGCGCAGCGAGAACTACAACACTGAAGGCGCGGTGATCATCGACGACCCGGTGTTTGCCGAACAACTGGCGCAGAGCATCCTGCGCGATATCCACCCGGACAACTCCTGGGTGGTGGCGCCGCGGCAGAAGGCACCTGTGTTTTCCGGCCTGAACTACAGCCTGGGCAAGGCCTCCGAGGCACTGCCCGTGCTCGATTTCTGGCCCTGGCGCTACGCCACCAATTATGAGTTCCAGCCGGGCGCGCACTGCCTGACGCCACTGCGCCGGCAGGACCCGCGCTTCCACGAGTGCTACATCGCCGTGGGCGATTTCCCCGAGGTGGACGTTGGCCCCAAATGGCTGCTGGTGCGCATGCTGACAGCCTTCGGCGCCGGCCTGGTCCCCATTCTGTAAACCTTCTTCATTCCCCCGAACAGGTCATGCCCATGTCCCGAGTATTCCGTGAGCCGGTCGATCTACAGCAGGTCAATGCACTCAGCCGTGGCACCTTGATCGACCACCTGGGCATTGTGTTCACCGCCGCCGGTGATGACTGGATCCAGGCCACGATGCCGGTGGATGCGCGCACCCGCCAGCCCTATGGCCTGCTGCATGGCGGTGCCTCGGTGGTGCTGGCCGAAACCCTGGGCAGCAGCGCCGGCAACCTGTGCGTGGACCCGGCAAGCCAGGTCTGCGTGGGGTTGGAGATCAACGCCAATCACCTGCGTGCCGCCCGCGAGGGAGTGGTCACCGGCACCGCCCGCGCGCTGCATGTGGGCCGCACCACCCAGGTCTGGGAAATCCGCATCGAGAATGAAGCCGGCAAGCCGGTATGCATTTCGCGGCTGACCCTGGCGGTCGTGGCGAAGGCGTGAGGGCAGGGCGGTTGTGGGTGTGAGGGTGCAACTGCAGGCGCTGAAAGCACCCCTCCCCAACCCTCCCCTTCGCTCACGCGAAAGGGAGGGGGGATCCTGCGAGGGCTGTCAGATCACAGTGAAAGCTGCTTCTGCTCCCTCCCTTTCGCGTGAGCGAAGGGGGAGGGTTGGGGAGGGGTAGCGCGCGTGAGCGCATTGTTGAAGTAATTGCGATCAGTGACGGCTTTGTGCATTGCCGCACCGTCACCATGACGGCGTACGTGTGGCTTGCCACTGCGCTCAACTCACCAGCACGCCTCCCTCGCTCCTGGCCTTTACCCAGTTGGCCAGCGCCGCAGCGGGCAGGGGCGGGGTGAAGTGGAAACCCTGTGCGATGTGATAGCCCTGGATGCCCAGCAACTGCAGCTGTTCACTGTTTTCCACGCCTTCGGCCACCACTTTCAACTGCAGGCTGTGGCCGATGTGGGCGATGGCCTGGGTCAGGGTGCTGGCCACGGTGTCGTGGGCGATGTCATGGACAAAGCTGCGGTCGAGTTTGAGTTCACTGATCGGCAACTGGCGCAGATAGCTCAGGCTGGAATAGCCGGTGCCAAAGTCGTCCATCGACAGCCGCACGCCCAGCGCATGCACCTTGTGCAGCGTGCGCAAGGTGGTGGGGTCGGCGTCGAGCAGGACGTTCTCGGTGATCTCCAGGGTGAGGTCCGAGGCCTTGAGGGATTCCTCGCGCAGGATCTGCCAGATGGTGTCCGGCAGCGCCGGGTTGTGGAAATTGGTGGGTGACAGGTTCACCGAGACCGACGGCACCGCCAGGCCTTCGTGGCGCCAGCAACGCAGTTGATGACAGGCCTGCTTCAGGGCCCATTGGCCAAGCTGCCCGATCAGCCCGGTTTCCTCGGCCAGTGGGATGAAACGAGCCGGCGACACCTCACCCAGCCGGGCGTGGTTCCAGCGGGCGAGGGCTTCAACGCTGTGCAGGCGTCCACTGCCGATATCGATCTGCGGCTGGTAATGCAGTTGCAGCTGCTCCTGGTCCAGGGCTTCGCGCAGTGCTGTCTCCAGTCCCAATCGTTCCTGCGCGCTGCGGTCCATCTCGCTGCTGTAGAAGCGCGCATGGCTGCGGCCGCTGTGCTTGGCCTGGTACATGGCCATGTCGGCATGGTGCAGCAGGCTTTCCATGTCCGAGCCATCGTTGGGAAACACGCTGATGCCGATGCTCGCCGAAGGCCGTATCTCCACCTCGCCCAGCTGCAGCGGTTGCCCCAGTGCGCGCAGGATGCGTTCGCTGCGCTCGCCGGCGGTCTGCCCGTCACAGGGGTTGAACACCACCACGAACTCATCGCCGGACAGCCGCCCGACGATATCCATCGGCCCGGTCTCCTGCTGCAGCCGCCGCGCCACGGTGCGCAGCAGTTCGTCGCCGCCGGGGTGGCCAAAGGAGTCGTTGACCTGCTTGAAGCGGTCCAGGTCGATGAACAGCATCGCCAGCGAATCGTTCCGGTGCGCGGCGGCAGAGATCGCCGTGTCGGCCTGCGCATGCAGCAGGCTGCGGTTGGGCAGGCCGGTGAGGTCGTCGTAGAAGGCCAGCCGACGGATGCGGTTGCGGGCTTCCTCGCGCTCCAGTGCCAGCGCGCACAGGTGCACGATCACCTCCACCAGGCGGCGGTGGAAGGTGTCCGGGTCGTGCGGCTGCCGGTAATAGAAAGCGAATGTGCCCAGCACGCGGCCATCGCTGGCCTTGATCGGCGTGGACCAGCATGCGGCCAGCCCGTGTTCCAGTGCGAAATGGCTCAGGCCTTTCCAGTTCGGGTCGGTGGCGATATCACGCGCCAGCACGGGTTCCCCGCTGTAGGCCGCGCTGCCGCAGCTGCCGCAGTGCGGGCCGATCAAGATGCCATCCACCAGGCGGTTGTAGGCATCGGGAAGGCTGGGCGCGGCCAGGGTGCGCAGCTTGCCGTCCTCAAGGCGCAGCATCGAGCACAGCACCTGCGGCGCGATGTGTTCCACTTCCAGGCACATCTGCTGCATCAATTCGACGATGGGCACCTCGCGCACCATTGCATCGAGCATCTTGTGCTGCAGCACCTCATGCACCTTGGTGCGGGTGATGTCCATCAGCACGATGACCAGGTTCACCAGCGCGCCGTAGTCGTCGAAGATCGGGTTGGTACTGACCGAACACCATAGCGGCTGGCCATTCTTGCGGTACACGCGCTCGTCGGCCTGGACGGGCCGCCCGGCGCCCAGCCGCGAGGCATAGGAGGCGATGTGTGCGGACGAGTAACCCTCCGGTGCCAGCAGGGCCGGAACATAGCGGCCCAGTGCCTCGGCATCGACAAAGCCGAACAGGCGCCGGAAACCCTTGTTCAAATGCACGATGCGGCCCTTGCCGTCGGTGATCAGCACCGCGCTCTGGGTTTCGTCAAAGCCCAGTGACAGCAAGCGCTCGCGGGCCTGGGTCATGCGCCGCGCGGTGACATCGGTGACCAGCGCCATGCGGATGTCGCGGCCATCACTGTGGATCTGCGAGAGGGCCACGCTGATCCAGCAATGGCTGCCGTCCTTGCGGACCAGCTGGATGTCGTGCGGCATCTGCGCCAGTTCCTGCACCCGGTTGCTGTCACCGGGGTAGATGCGCGTGTCGTAACGCTCGCGCATGGGCAGCGGCGCCAGCACGCCAAGGTTCTGGCCCAGCACCTCCTTGCGCGACCAGCCGGAGATCGCCTCCATGGCGTGGTTGAAGTACACGATGCTGTTGCTCTCGTCGAACAGGATCACCCCGTTGCCGATCTGCTCCAGCGCCGTGGAAAAGAACTGCAGCATGTCTTCGGTCGAGGACAACAGCTGCCGGTCCATCGTTCGCCCCCTTGGCTTTGATCTTCGCTTTTACACCTTATTGCGTCCCTGCGGCGTGCAATGTGTGGCCCGGGCCCGGATTCAAGCGCCGCCAGTGTGGCCCCGAACCGCAGAGCGTGCGCGGCCGTACGTTTGAACGGACGGGCGCAGCGGTGGCCCGGCAGGTTGCCGCGCTGGCGGAAGCCCGACCCCATCCGGTATCGTTCGCGGATGACTTCCCCCCCTCCCGCCCGCCAGGGCGGTGTGGCTCGCGTGTTCCGTTACCTGTACCGCGTCCCGCTGCTGCTGGTGCACATTGTCCTGTTCCTGCCGCTGATTCTGCTGCTGATGCTGCCGCCGTTCGGGCGCATGGGTGGCCCTGCCGATCCCCTGGAGCACCGGGTGGTGCGCTGGTGGTCGGGCTGCCTGATGTGGATCTTCGGCTTCCGCCTGCACCGTTACGGCCAGCCGTTGCCGGGGGCGGTGTTGTTCGTGGCCAACCACGTGGGCTGGGTGGACATCAGCATGGTCCACAGCCAGCAGATGGTGGGCTTCGTGGCCAAGCGCGAGATCGCCCACTGGCCGGTGGTTGGCTGGGTCGCCAGCCGTGGCCACACCATTTACCACCAGCGCGGCAATACCGAGTCGCTGGGTGGGGTGATGGAAGAAATGGTCAAGCGCCTGCAGGAGCAGCGCCCGGTGGCGGTGTTCCCGGAAGGCCGCACCCGCGGGGGCACGGAAGTCGGGCCGTTCCACGCGCGCATCTTCCAGGCCGCGGTTGAAGCCAATGTGCCGGTGCAGCCGGTCGCCCTGCGCTACGGCGAGCGTGGCGATGCACAGACCGTGGTCGCGTTCGCGCCCGGGGAGAGCTTCGCGGGCAACTTCCTGCGGCTGCTGGGCGAAGCGCCGCGCCGCGCCGAAGTGCATTTCCTGGAGCCGATCAGCGGTGCTGATCTGGAAGGCCGCCGCCGCATCGCGGAAACCGCGCGTGCGCGTATCGTGGCGGTGATGGAAGGGCCATAAGGATGGCGATGGCCCACGTCGCGTTCTGTCGCAGCGGCGCTGCATGAACGCCGTGCTGGATGCCGCCGGGTACCAGCCGCCGCGGTGGCTGCGCAATCCACATCTGCAGTCGATGCTGGCTTCCAGCCGGGTACGGCTGCGCCGTGGCCAGCAACTGCTTGCCTCGACCGGGGCGCTGACCACCGAGCTGATGCTCGACGGTGGAGATGGCGTGCGATTGCAGGCCTGGCACAGCCGCCTGCCGGGTGCCGCGCCGCTGGGGATGGCCCTGCTGCTGCATGGCTGGGAGGGCAGTGCCGAGTCCAGCTACATGCGCATGACCGCCGCGCGCATGCTGCAGAGTGGTTTTGATGTGGTGCGGCTGAACTTCCGCGACCACGGCAATACCCATCACCTGAACCCCGGCATCTTCCATTCCTGCCGTATCGAGGAAGTGGTCAATGCGGCCGGCGACATCGCCGCACGTTTCCCGCAGTTGCCGCTGGTGGCCGCCGGATATTCGCTGGGGGGAAATTTCGTCCTGCGGCTGGCCCTGCATGCACCGGCGGCGGGCGTGCCGGTGCAGCATGTGGCTTCGGTCTGCCCGGTGCTGGACCCGGCCGTGACGATGGACAGCATCGAGCGCGGGCCGGTGATGTACGACTGGTATTTCCGTCGCAAGTGGACCAGTTCACTGCGGCGCAAGCGCACCTTGTTCCCCGAGCTGGCCGATTGCGACGACACCGTGCTCAAGCTCGACATCCGCGCGCTGACCGGCTGGCTGGTGGACCGGCATACCGACTTTGCCTCGCTGCAGGATTACTTCGACGGCTATTCCATTGCCGGGCAGAAACTGGCCGCGCTGCAGGTGCCGGCCGACATCCTGATGGCGCAGGATGATCCGGTGATTCCCTTTGCCACGTTCGACCAATGGCAGTTGCCGTTGCACGCGCGCCTGCAGATCGCCCGTTGGGGCGGCCACTGCGGTTTCATCGAGAACCTGCGTGGCGATGGCTTCTCCGAGCGCTGGGTGGCGCAGCAACTGGTGGCGGCCGTCCAACGCTGAACCGTGTGCCGCGGGTATGGCCGCTACAATGTGGTTTTTGCGCTCAACGCTGGACCACCATGCAAGACAAGATCATTGAAGCCCTGCGCCGCACCGCCACCGATGAGGGCGTGGCCCTGGCCCGTGAGTGGGCCACCGCCGAACCGCAACAGGCCCAGGCCCACCGCTGGTTGGCACTGGCGCTGCAGCAACAGGGCCAACTGGCCGAGGCGCAGGCCAGCCTGGAGCAGGCCCTGGCCCTGGCACCGGACGATGCCGCCCTGCACCTGCAGCAGGCGGGCCTGTTGCTGGCCCTGCGCCAGATTGACGCCGCCGGTGAAGCGCTGGAGCGCAGCACCACGCTCAACCCCAATGAATTCTCCGCCTATCTGATGCAGGCGCATCTGGCGCTGGCCCGCGATGACGCCGACGAAGCCGACCGACTGGCCCGCATGGCCGCGCGCGTGGATCCGGACAGCCCCGAGCTGGCCGGCATCCAGGGCATGGTCGCGCTGCGTCGTGGCGACGTGGACCGCGCGCTGAGCGTGCTGTCGGCCGCCAGCCAGCAGTTGCCCAATGACCCGCGCCTGCTGCACGCACTGGGCTTTGCCTACCTGGGCAAGGACATGCTGGCCTTCGCCGAACAGGCGTTCCGCCGCGTGCTCGAACTCAGCCCGGGCACGCAGGCCCTGCGCGGCCTGCTGGTGCAGCTGGCGCTGCGCCAGGGCCATGTGGACCGCGCCGCCGAGGTGATGCGCGAGGTGGTGAGCAATGAAGGCGGCGACAGCCCCGGCATGCGCCGCCTGGCCGGCGAGCTGGAACTGGCCTCGGGCCAGCCGCTGCAGGCGCTGGAGCAACTGCGTCCGCTGCTGGCCCAGTTGCCGGGTGACCGCGCCACGCTGCAGATGTTGCTGATGGCATGGCAGCGCCTGGGCCGCGACGAAGAAGCGCGTACTGATCTGGAAGCTGCGCTGCAGGAAAACACCCAGCTGCACGACCTGTGGCTGGCACGCCTGGCTGTCGCGCCGGTCGGCAGCGACGAAGCCGTGGACGTGGTCGATCGCTGGCTGGCCGCCATGCCCGAGCATCTGCCGGCACTGGAAGCCCGCATGAGCCTGCACGACATGAGCGAGCAGGCCGATGCCGCCGAAGCCATCGCGCGTCGCATCATCGCCCTGGAGCCGGGCCGCGTCAGTGGCGAGCAACGCATTGTCGAAGCCCTGCTGGTGCGCGAACCCGCCGCCGCAGTGGCGCATGTGCAGGCCTTGCTGGACAACGCCCCGGAAAGCGCCCAGCCGGCGCTGCGCACCTGGCTGGGCAGCGTGCAGGACCGCGCCGATGATCCGGCCGCGGCACTGGCGACCTGGATGAGCGTGCATGAAGCCCAGGCGCCGACACGCCTGCCGCTGCCGCCGCAGGCCAAGGCCCCCGGCGAGTGGCCGGCATTGGGTGAAGTGAGCGAAGGCAACGCAACCCGCCCGATGTTTGTCTGGGGCGCACCGGGTTCGGGCGTGGAACGCGTGGTGGCGGTGATGGATGCGGGTAGCCGCGTACTGCGTGGCGACCGTTTCGGGCCGACGCCGCCCAACGATGGCTTCCAGAATTTCTTCACCCTGCAGCGCCTGGCCACCGACGCGCTGAGCCCCGAACAACTGGTGCAGCAGTGGCGCGAACAACTGCCGTCGCGCGGCATCGAAGACGGCAACATCATCGACTGGCTGCTGTGGTGGGACAACGCACTGCTGTGGGCATTGCGCCCGCAGTTGCCCGAAGGCCGCCTGGTTGTTGTCCTGCGCGACCCGCGCGACATGCTTGTGGAGTGGCTGGCGCTGGGCGCACCGGCACCGCTGGCGCTGACGTCCTCCGGTGAGGCGGCGCAATGGCTGGCGCGGTCGCTGGAGCAGGTGGCCGAGCTGCACGAGCAGGATCTGTACGCGCACCTGTTGATCCACACCGACGAGGCGGTCAACGACCCCGCCGCGATGGGCGCGTTGCTGGAACAGGCCTTTGGCCTGCGTTTCCCGCCGGTGCGCAGCCTCGGGCCGGGCACCATCGCGGCTGGCCATTGGCGCAAGTACGCGCAGGTGCTGTCGGCCGAGTTCGCACGCCTGACCCCGGTTGCGGTGCGTCTGGGCTATCCCGAAGTCTGAGCGGAGGAATGACGATGAAACTGGACAGCCAGAGCTTCCACAACACCCAGCCGATCCCGGCCACGTTTGCCGCCGGCGATGCCAACGGCTTTGCCGGCAACCGCAACCCGCAACTGGCCTGGAGCGAGGTGCCTGAAGGCACCCGTTCCTTTGCATTGCTGTGCGTGGACCCGGACGTGCCCACCGTGCCGGAGCTGGTCGGTCGGGACGATGTGACCATTCCGCTGGACCAGGTGCGCGGTGACTTCGTGCATTGGGTGATGGTGGATATCCCGGCGGACGTGCGCGAAATTGCCGCTGGCAGCTGCAGCGAGGGTTTCACGGTGAAGGGCAAGCAGCAGCCGGCCGGGCCGGCCGGCGCGCGTCAGGGCATCAACGACTACACCGGCTGGTTTGCCGGCAACGCGGAGATGGCCGGCAGTTACTACGGCTATGACGGCCCGTACCCGCCGTTCAACGACGAGCGTCTGCACCGCTATTTCTTCCGCGTGTTCGCGCTGGACGTGGCAACGCTGCCGGTGGCCGGGGCGTTCACCGCTGCCGAGGTATACCGCGCCATGCAGGGCCATGTGCTGGCCGAAGCCACTTTCCACGGCACGTATACGCTCAATCCTGCATTGGCGTAACGGTGGGTGGTTTGGGTGGGGGGCTTTTCCCCTCTCCCCAACCCCCGCTTCGCGCCCCTCTCCCCAACCCCTCTCCCGCGAGGGGAGAGGGGCTTTGAAGCTGCAACTGCAGGCAGTGCTTCAACTTGCCGTAAAGCCATAGCCCCTCTCCCCTCGCGGGAGAGGGGTTGGGGAGAGGGGGGGGAGAGCTTCCAGCGCCCCAATCCCTGAAAACAAACAAGGGCGCCTCGCGGCGCCCTTGTTCGTATTGCTTGGCCAGCGGGAATTACTTCACCAGTTCCGAGCTGACCACCATGTCCAGCACATAGGCCACCGAAGAGGCATCGGCCGGCGGATTCTTGACCTGGTAGCGCTTCAGGCGCAGCACGTTGCGCACGCCCGGCTCGTGGGTGTAGCCCTCGATGTTGCCGTAGAAGTTTTCATACGCGCCGCGCTTGCCCTGTTCCAGGCCCTTGTCGTCGTACTTCACTTCGCGCACCTGCATGCACTGGTAGTCCTTCATCAGCGGGTGCGAGCAGGGCTTGGTCTGGGCATCGATTTCCATGAACACCTGCTCGCCTGCGCCGCCGTAACGGGTTTCTGCGGTCGGCTCACCACGGAAGGTCAGCACGTCGCCGCTGGCCGTTGCCAGGACCAGGGTCGAAGCGTCCAGCGAGCGCACCGTCAGCGTGCCCTCCAGGCGCTCGCCAACCAGCTTGTCCAGTTCCATCAGGCCCGGTTCCGCGCAGGCCTTCATGGTGGATGCCAGGTTGCCCACGGTCAGGGCGTCACCGGCCAGTGTGTAGCCGCCGCCGATGTGGTTGCAGGTGTTGCTGGCACTTACCCGGCCGTCCATGAAGTCCAGCGTGACCGGCTTGTCGGCACGCACGAACAGCCCGTCGATACGCTTGCCGCTGGCGTCCACGGCGTTGTCCAGCAGCCAGTGGTTCGCGCCCAGCTGGCTGGCGTCGATGGCCGCAGCAGCCGTTGCAGGTGCGGTGGTCCCGGCCGGCGTGGTGGTTTCCGGCTTGGTGCCGTTGGACGGGTTGCTGCAGGCCACCATCATGGCGAACGGCAGGGACAAGAGCAGGATGCGCTTCATGTTCAACTCCTTTGGAGCATGGGTAGGTTCAGGACGACAAACGGATCAGTCACGTGGCCGGGGTTGCGTTTGTCGTTACGCATTCAGTTTCCAGCAGGCAAAAACAGCAGCAGGCCGATGCCCAGCGCGATGCGGTATAGCGCAAAGCCTGTGAAGGGCCGGCGTTTGATATACCCCATCAGCCACTTCACCACCACGAAGCCGGTGGCCACGGCGGCGGCAAAGGCCACGCCGACATCGGTCCAGTTTTCGCTGGCCAGTTTCCCGTCCTTGGCAAGTTCCAGGAACGCGTAGCCACTGGCGGCGAACATGGTGGGAATGCCGACCAGGAACACGAACTCGGCCGCGGCGGCGCGGCGCGTCAGGCCCAGCAGCATGGCCAGGAAGATGGCCGCCGCCGAGCGCGAGGTGCCGGGGAACACACCGGCAATCACCTGGGCCAGGCCCACGGCGACAGCAACCTTCCAGGTGACAGTGTCACGGTCGGGCATGCGCGAGGCGAAATGTTCGGCGACCAGCATCCAGGCACCGCCGATCACCAGCGCCCAGGCCACCGGGGTGACGGTTTCCGGCAACTCCCAGCCGGCCAGGCGCACCGGCAGGCCGACCAGGGCGGTGACCAGGAAGGCCACGCCCAGTTTCATGACGTAGTCGCGGTTCTCGCGCTCGCCCAGCCCGGTGGCCAGTGACCACAGGCGCTGCCGCAGGGCCAGGGTCACGGCAAGAATGGCGCCGGCCTGGATCACGATGTTGAAGAAGTCCGAGCGCGCGCCCAGCCAGTGCTGGGCAACCAGCAGATGGCCGGTGCTGGAGACGGGGAGAAATTCGGTGAGGCCTTCAAGAATGCCCAGCAACAGGGCGGAAATCAGGTCGGACATGGAAAGGAATGTGGTGAAAGGCCGGCACAGCATAATTCATTCAACCCAATGCACCGATGTGGTGCAAATCGACGCATTTGCACCAAAGTGATGCATTGAGAGGGTGCGAGCCTCACTGCATCATCAATAAAAACAAGAGCTTGCGGCTGCCATGACGTTGGCACACAAGTTGCTGTATCCCACGTACACCATCATCCACCCGAGGTTCCACCCCGATGTCCCTGGAAAACGTTGAGAAGCTGATCAAGGACAACCAGATCGAGTTCATCGACCTGCGTTTCGTCGACATGCGTGGCATCGAGCAGCACGTGACCTTCCCGGTCTCGATCATCGAGCCGTCGCTGTTCGAGGAAGGCAAGATGTTCGACGGCAGCTCGATCGCCGGCTGGAAGGGCATTGCCGAGTCGGACATGGTGCTGATGCCGGATGCCGACAGCGCCTACGTCGATCCGTTCTACGCCGACCCGACCCTGGTGCTGACCTGCGACGTGCTCGACCCGGCCACCATGCAGGGCTACGGCCGCTGCCCGCGCGGCATCGCCAAGCGCGCCGAGTCGTACCTGAAGTCTTCGGGCATCGCCGACCTGGCGTTCTTCGGGCCCGAGCCGGAATTCTTCATCTTCGATTCGATCCAGTTCGCCAACGACATGGGCCACACCTTCTTCAAGATCAACTCCGAAGAAGGCGCCTGGAACACCGGCAAGAGCTACGAAGGCACCAACACCGGCTACCGTCCGACCGTGAAGGGTGGTTACTTCCCGGTGCCGCCGACCGACGCGCTGCACGACATCCGCGCCGAGATGTGCAAGGTGCTGGAAAAGGTGGGCATCGAAGTCGAAGTACACCACCACGAAGTGGCCAATGCCGGCCAGTGCGAGATCGGCGCCAAGTTCAACACGCTGGTGACCAAGGCTGACGAGCTGCAGCGCATGAAGCACGTCATCAAGAACGTGGCCCACCGCAACGGCAAGACCGTCACCTTCATGCCCAAGCCGCTGGTCGGCGACAACGGCAGCGGCATGCACGTGCACCAGTCGCTGGCCAAGGGCGGCGCCAACCTGTTCTCCGGCGATGGCTACGGCGGCCTGAGCCAGATGGCGCTGTGGTACATCGGCGGCATCTTCAAGCACGCCCGTGCGATCAATGCCTTCACCAATGCCGGCACCAACAGCTACAAGCGCCTGGTGCCGGGTTTTGAAGCGCCGGTGATGCTGGCCTATTCGGCCCGCAACCGTTCGGCTTCGTGCCGCATTCCGTGGGTGTCCAACCCGAAGGCGCGCCGCATTGAAATGCGTTTCCCAGATCCGATCCAGTCCGGCTACCTGACCTTCACCGCGCTGATGATGGCCGGCCTGGACGGCATCAAGAACCAGATCGACCCGGGCGCACCGAGCGACAAGGACCTGTACGACCTGCCGCCGGAAGAAGAGAAGCTGATCCCGCAGGTGTGTTCCTCGCTGGACCAGGCGCTGGAAGCACTGGACAAGGACCGCGAGTTCCTCAAGGCCGGCGGCGTGATGAGCGACGACTTCATCGATGCCTACATCACCTTGAAGATGAAGGAAGTCACCGCGTTCCGCGCCGCGACGCATCCGCTGGAATATCAGCTGTATTACGCAAGCTGAGTCCAGAGGGCGATGGCGAAGGGCTCCCTCCCACCTTCGTCATCGCCGCTGTTGTCGTGGCTGGGGAGCCACGACAACGGTCCTGGGCAACACGCAGGGCAACACCCCAGGGCAAGAGAAGCCGCACGCGCGTCATGGGCCATGGTTCCCTCCCGCGTCACTGCTGCCACCGCCGTTGGAGGCGACGGCAACAGTCTGGTTCATGACACGTCCGGCGCAACAACCAGCGGCCGTACCACGGCCGGTGGACGACACGATTCCGGCCCGCAGCCTGGGGCCGGCCTTCTCCACATCGGGACATGCGCATGAAACTGATCTCCGCCATCATCCGGCCGTTCAAGCTGGACGACGTACGTGAAGCACTGGGCGCTGCCGGCGTTTCGGGCATCACGGTGACTGAAGTAAAGGGTTTCGGGCGCCAGAAGGGACACACCGAGCTGTATCGCGGCGCCGAGTACGTCGTCGATTTCCTGCCCAAGATCCGCATTGAAACCGCTGTCACCGACGACAACGTGGATGCGGTGATCGAAACGCTGCAGGCCGCTGCCGGCACCGGAAAAATCGGCGACGGCAAGATCTTCGTCACCCCGCTTGAGCAGGTGGTGCGCATCCGCACCGGCGAAACAGGCGCTGACGCGCTCTAAGCATCCGCACACGTTCCTGCTGCGTTCGACAGTGGGCCCGCGCACGGTGCAGGGAATGCCCGCGTATCCCGCATACGTGGTGTCCCTGCGCATGGCCGGCATGACTGGTTCTGCACGTGGCAGCACGTGACCGGGTTCAACCCCCTACCGTCGGAGTCAAAAAATGCGAACGGAATTTTTCACCGGGTTCAAAGCCCGGCTCGGTTTCCTGTGCCTGTCATTCATGCTCGCGCTGGCTGCAGTGGGTGTGTTTTCCTCGGCCGCCACCGCGCAGGAGGCGGCACCTTCGCCGACCACGCAGGGCGCCGTGGTCGAACCGTTGCAGGCTGCACCTGCGGTTGATGCAGCCGCTGCCCCCGGCTTTGATCGCGGCGATGTCGCGTGGATGCTCACTGCCACCTTGCTGGTGTTGATGATGGTGGTGCCGGGGCTTGCCTTGTTCTATGGCGGGCTGGTGCGCGCCAAGAACGTGTTGTCGGTACTGAGCCAGGTGCTGGTGGTGTTCTCGCTGGTGCTGATGCTGTGGGTGGCCTACGGCTACAGCGCGGTGTTCAGTGCCGGCAATCCGTTCTTCGGTTCGTTCACGCAATTCGCTTTCCTCAACGGCTTCACCCCCGATTCGGTCGGCAACACGCCGATTGCCGGCCTGCCGGATTTTCTGTTCGTCGCCTTCCAGTCCACCTTTGCCGGCATCACCACCGCGCTGATCGTTGGTGCCTTCGCCGAGCGCATCAAGTTCCGCGCGGTGCTGTTGTTCTCGGCGCTGTGGTTCACCCTGAGCTACATCCCGATGGCGCACATCGTCTGGGGCGGTGGTTATCTCGGTGAAATGGGCGCGATCGATTTCGCAGGCGGCACCGTGGTGCACATCAACGCCGGTGTCGCCGGCCTTGTTGCCGCGTGGTTTGTCGGCAAGCGCCTGGGCTATGGCCAGACCGCATTGAAGCCGCACAACCTGCCGTTGACCTGGATCGGCGCAATGCTGCTGTGGGTGGGCTGGTTCGGTTTCAACGCCGGCTCGGCCGCTGCTGCCGATACCGTGGCGGCGCTGGCCTTCATCAACACGGTGCTGGCAACGGCGGCGGCGGTGCTCGGCTGGACGTTGGTGGAAGCGATCAGCAAGGGCCATCCGTCCGCACTGGGTGCGGCCTCCGGCGCGGTTGCAGGCCTGGTCGGCGTGACCCCGGCCTGCGGCACGGTGGGGCCGCTGGGTGCGATCGTTATTGGCTTTGTCACCGGCATGGTCTGCGTATGGGGCGTTACCGGCCTGAAGCGTCTGTTGAAGGCCGACGACACCGCCGATGTGTTCGGCGTGCATGGCGTGGGCGGCATTGTCGGCGCGCTCCTCACTGGCGTGTTCAGCGCGCAATCGCTGGGCGGCACCAAGGTGGATCTGGATATCGGCCAGCAGCTGTGGGTGCAGGCGGTCAGCGTCGGCTTCACGGTGTTGTGGAGCGCGGTGGTCACGGCAGCCATCCTGCTGGTGGTGCGCGCGCTGGTCGGCCTGCGTGTCAGCGAGGAAGCCGAGCGCACCGGCCTGGATGTCACCACCCACGGCGAGTCCGCCTACGAGGTGTAAGTACGGGCGTAAAAAGCCCCTCTCCCGTTCACGGGAGAGGGGTTGGGGTGAAGGCGCTTCTGCAGTGCGTCAGCCCTCCGCCAACACCAACGCCTTCACCTTGCTTGCCTTCTCGAAATGATCCAGCCGATGGGTCTGAATCCACCACGTCGCCGCTTCCATCAACAACGCCGGATCATCATTGCGGTTGGCAAAAAACGCATAGAACGACAAACCAACCGTTGGCCCTTTGCTGGCGATCTTCCGATCGCAGGTTTCGATGATTTTCTGTTTGAGTGAATCGCGCATCGCTCGCCTGCCGGGCTGTCGAATACAAAAGAGCGGTGCAGCCTAAACAATTGCGGAGCAACAGGCCCGCGCAGACGTGCGTTTGAACCGGCCGCACAGGTTCTTCTGCGGCCATGTATCGGATTCCCCAACGCCCGGAGCAGGCCTCCTGATGCATGCAATCGACATCAATGCCGCTGCCCGCCGACCGCCGGCTGTGTGCCTGAGCGCACTTGCAAAGCCGCGCGCGGCGACGTGCAATGCCCCGCATGACTTCCAAACTCCTGTTGCCGCTGGCGCTGGTCGCCGCACTCACCGCCTGCACGTCCACGCCGGAGCGCAACCCGCTTGCGCAATGGGTGCCGTCGCCGAACCACAACGCCCGCCAGCCGGTGTTGATCGTGCTGCACCACACCGAGCAGGGCTCGGTGCAGGAGAGCCTGGACACGCTGCGCAGCGCCAACAGCGGTGGCAAGGTCAGCTCGCACTACCTGGTGGGCCGCGAGGGTGATCTCTACCAGCTCGTGGCCGACGGCGAGCGCGCCTGGCATGCCGGCGGTGGCCGCTGGGGCGGCTTCACCGATCTCAACTCGGCCTCGCTTGGCATCGAGATCGACAACGACGGCAGCAGCCCGTTCACTGCACCGCAGATCGCCACCCTGCTGCGCCTGCTTGAGGACCTCTGCACGCGCTACAACATTCCGCGCAACCAGATCATCGGCCACGCGGATCTGGCGCCCACCCGCAAGGCCGACCCCAGCCGCTTCTTCCCGTGGCAGCAGTTGGCCGACGCCGGTTTCGGCATCTGGCCGAACCCGGCACACGGCCCGGCCCCGGAAGGCTTCGACCGCTGGATGGCGCTGCAGGCGCTGGGTTATTCGCTGGAAGACCGCGCCGCCGCAGCCAAGGCATTCCACCGCCGCTTCCGTGGCAGCGACACGCTGCCGGCCGAACTGGATGTCGAGGACGCGCGCATCCTGCATTCGCTGCTGCTGCAGAAGCAGTAAGCCCCGGCCTTTGCACTATATTGGTGCAATGATCGATCCCGCCGCCGTGCCTTCCCCCGAAACGATGGCCACGCCGCTCGTCTGGAGCGGCGCCGATGGCCGCATCCTCGGTGCCAATCCGGCGTTCTGCCGCTGGCTGGGAGTGAGCGTGCGGCGTCTGCTGGGCCAGCCGCTGGTTTCGCTGGAAACCCAGGGCGAGAGGCTGGCGGACCGCGTGGCCGCACCGCTGGTCAGCGATACCGTGTGCCTGCCACGGCTGGCGCTGGCGCTGCCCGGCGACGCCCCGCGTTTTGCCGATGGCTGGCTGAGTGCCTTCAACGGCGAGGGCTGGTTGCTGGAAGCGCACCCGGTGGACGAATTCCAGGCGGCCGACCCGGCGCATGTGCTGCCCGGCGCATTCAGCGCCGCGCTCAAAGGGTTGGCGCACGAGCTGCGCAATCCGTTGGCCGGGCTCAAGGGTGCCGCGCAGTTGCTGGCGCGCCGCGCGGTGGGCCGTGATGCCAGCGAGAGGGAGTTGATCGAGCTGATCGGCTCGGAGATCGAGCGCCTGAACACGCTGCTTGAGCAACTGTTGTCGCCGGCACCGCAGCGCCCGCACGCACCGTTGAACATCCACCTCGCCCTGGAGCGCGTGCTGCGCCTGGTCGAGAACGAAGCCGGCTGGTCGGTGCGCCTGCTGCGCGATTACGACCCCAGCATTCCCGAGTTCCCCGGTGATACCGACCGCCTCACCCAGGCGCTGCTCAACCTGGTGCGCAACGCGATCCAGGCCGGCGCCACCAGCATCACCCTGCGTACCCGCGTCGAGCACGGCCTGCGCATCGCCGAACAACCGCACCCGCTGGCGTTGCGCCTGGAAGTGGCCGACGATGGCCGCGGCGTACCCGAAGAACTGGCCGAGCACTTGTTCCTGCCCTTGGTCAGCGGCCGCGCCGAAGGCACCGGCCTGGGCCTGGCATTGGCACAGCAGGTGGCGCGCGAGCACCGTGGCACGCTGAGCTACCGCTCGCGCCCGGGCCACACCGTGTTCACCGTGCTGTTGCCGCTGCCGCTGGTCGAAGATTCCCCGGAGGTGGGTGATGCGTGAGTCCTCGCAGGTGCCGGCAACGGTGTGGGTGGTCGATGACGACCGCTCGGTGCGCTTCGTGCTCACCACCGCGCTGCGTGACGCCGGCTACACGGTGGAAGGGTTCGACAGCGCCGCCGCCGCACTCGATGCAATGACGCAGCAGCCCGTGCCGGACCTGCTGTTCACCGATGTGCGCATGCCCGGCGATGACGGCCTGGTGCTGCTGGACAAGCTCAAGGCCGCGCACCCGCAGCTGCCGGTGATCGTGATGTCGGCCTATACCGATGTGGCGAGCACGGCCGGCGCGTTCCGTGGCGGCGCGCATGAATTTCTGTCCAAACCGTTCGACCTGGACGATGCGGTGGAACTGGCGCGCCGGGCCTTGCCTGAAATCGACGCAACGCCCGCGCCGGTCACGCCGCCGCCCGCTGCCCGTGCTGCCGAACGCAGCCCGCAGCTGATTGGCGACACCCCGGCGATGCGCGCGCTGTTCCGCGCCATCGGCAGGTTGGCCCAGGCACCGCTGTCGGTACTCATCAACGGTGAAACAGGTACCGGCAAGGAGTTGGTGGCTAACGCACTGCACCGCGAATCGCCGCGCGCCAAGGGGCCGTTTGTCGCGCTCAACACTGCCGCCATTCCGGCCGAACTGCTGGAAAGCGAATTGTTCGGCCACGAGGCCGGCGCGTTCACCGGCGCCAGCAAGCGCCATATCGGCCGCTTTGAACAGGCCGACGGTGGCACCTTGTTCCTGGATGAAATCGGCGACATGCCGTTGGCATTGCAGACGCGCCTGCTGCGCGTGCTGGCCGAGGGCGAGTTCTTCCGCGTCGGCGGGCGTGAGCTGATCCGCGTCGATGTGCGGGTGGTCGCGGCCACCCACCAGGATCTGGAAGCGCTGGTCGAGCAGGGCCGCTTTCGTGCCGACCTGCTGCACCGGCTGGACATGGTGCGGCTGTGGTTGCCACCGCTGCGCGAGCGCCTGGGCGATGTGCCGCAGCTGGCCCATACCTTCCTGGCCAACGCGGCGCGTCGGCTGGATGTTCCCAGCAAGCGCCTGTCCGCACCGGCGGTGCAGGCGCTGCGCGAACACCACTGGCCGGGCAACGTGCGCGAGCTGGAGAACGTGTGCTGGCGCCTGGCCGCATTGGCGGTGGCCGACGTCATTTCCGCCGATGACGTGCGCAGCGCACTGGCCCGTGGTGGCCGTGCCGTGCGCCCGGCCGCCAGCGCGGCCGCGTCACCCGCGCAATGGGACGCTGCACTCGGGCAATGGGCGCGTCAGCGCCTGGCCGAAGGTGCCACCGGGCTGCACGCCCAGGCGCGCGAGCGGCTGGACGCGGTGCTGCTGGAGGCTGCACTGGACTTCACCGATGGCCATCGCGCCGATGCCGCCGCGCGGCTGGGACTTGGCCGTAACACCGTTACCCGCAAACTCGGGCCTGGCCGTCGCCGCGGCAGCTGATCGCGTGCCAACGCCCGCCCGTTCCATAGCAAGGAGATTCTGATGCGCATTCCTCTTTCCCTGACCGCGCTGGGCACCGCATTGCTGCTCAGCGCCTGCGGGTCCGGCCCGGCCCCCAGGCCGGAAGCACCGCCACCAGCCGCCGTCAGCACCGCCAAGATGGCCGAAGCCAATCTGTCGCCGGCATCGGCCAGCCTGGTCAGCGGCCGCCTGGCACTGGTGCCGGAAGCCGGTGGCGTGCACATCACCGGCGTGATCGGCGGTCTGCCGCGCGGCCGGCCCTCGGCGTTCCATGTGCATGAAAAGGGCGATTGCAGCGCGGTGGATGCAAGCAGTGCCGGCGGTCACTTCAACCCGACCGCACAGGTACACGGCCGTGCGGGCGCCGGTGCGCACCATGCCGGCGACATGGACAACCTGCTCGCCAGCGCCGACGGTGTTGCCCATGTCGATATCCACCTCCGTGGCGTCACGCTGGGCGGAGGCGCGGCCAACGACATTGCCGGGCGTGCGCTGGTGGTGCACGCTGCAGCGGATGATTACCGCAGCCAGCCAGCCGGCAATGCCGGCGCCCGCGTCGCCTGCGCGGTGATCCGCGTTACGCGCTGAATGCGCTCATCGTTCTGTTTTCACCCATTGAAGGGAGCAAGACCATGCGATTGATCCACACCACGCTGTTCCTCGCCAGCGCACTGGCACTGACCGCCTGCGGCAAGCCGGGCGCCGAGCCAGACGCCGCACCGGCTGACGGTGCCGCGGCCACTCCGGCGGCCACGCCGGCCCCCGATCAGGCTGCACCGCCGGCCATGGCCAAGCCCGTTGCCACCGCACAGCTGCAGCCGACCAAGGACAGCAGCGTCGCCGGCACCATCACTTTCAGCGTTGTCGACGGCAAGCTGCGCGCCAGCGGCGACATCAGCGGCCTGAAGCCGGACAGCGAGCACGGCTTCCACATCCATGAAAAGGGTGACTGCAGCGCGCCGGACGGCACCAGCGCCGGCGGCCACTTCAACCCGGGCAGCAGCGAGCACGGCAGCATCGACGCCACCGCCCACCACGGCGGCGACATGCCCAACATCAAGGCCGACGCCCAGGGCAACGCGCACATCGACGGCCCGGTGGCCAGCAACGTCAACGCCGGCAATGGCGATGCGTTCGACATCATCGGCCGCGGCCTGATCGTCCACGCCGACCCGGACGACTACAAAACCCAGCCGACTGGCAATGCCGGCGCACGCCTGGCCTGTGCGGTGATCAACAAGGCGGAGTGAGTCTTTTGGGGGTGGGCGTGTGTGTGGTTTCGGTTGACCGATGCGCGCAGTGCACCCCCAACCCGCCCCTTCGCTTACGCGAAAGGGAGGGGGTAAACGCGCATTTCCCTGCAATCTGCAGCGGCATTCGCAGCGGTCTGACAGACCGCAACGAAAGCTGCTTCTGCCCCCTCCCTTTGCCGCAGGCAAGGGGAGGGCGGGGGAGGGGTGCTTTTGCAGGTAGAGGAAGCGCGCAAAAGACCAACCCCCTCCCAACCTCCCCCTATGTGCTTCGCACGCAAGGGGAGGGGGAAACGCACAAAGAAAAAGGCCGCTTTCGCGGCCTCTTCTCAATCCAGCAGCGCAGATCAATGCGCCAGGATCGCCTTCGCATCCTGTCCGGCGTGTACATGCACGTACAGCACGTCAACGCCATGGGCTTCCAGCACCGCGGCCATCTGCCGCTGGCGCATCAGGTACTGCTCGTAGACCCGTTGCAGGCGGTCACAGTCGTTGTTGTCGTGTGCGTAATGCGAGCACCAGCCGGCGGGGTCAAACAACGCCATGCGCACTTCACCGCCGACATAACGCAGCAGCGGTTCGGGCGGTGCTTCCAGCCACTGTTCCTGGCCCGGTGCGAACATCGCGGTTTCCAGCAGCGGCCACAGCGCGGCCAGGCCCTGGTTGTCGTACTGCATGGCCATCATCGCGGCCAGGTCGTTGATGGTGAAGTAACGCGCGTGTTCGATCTGCGCGCCGAAGGCGTTCTGCGCCAGCATCGCGGTGTCCGGCTGTGCCATGCCATTGGCCAGCAACACTTCTTCCAGTGCATCGCGCGCTTCCTGCAGCAGGCCGGCGTCGCTGCCCGTCAGTACGAACGGCACCACCCGCAGACCGCCGCCGGTCAGGCTGGTATCAGCTTGCAGCGGCAACGGCACCTCGCCATTCACGTCTGCACCAAAGGCCAGCAGGCGTGGGCCCTGGTTGCGCCCCGGGGCGCGCATCTGCAGTTCTTCCAGGCGCCGGTGGATTGGCCAACCCGGGCGCAATACTTCGGCCGGATCAAAATGTGCGGCGGCCAGCACCAGATCCAGGCCGCTGGCCTGTGGCACCAGCTTGGCCAGGTCACGGCCCACCAGTGCGGCCAGTTCACCTGCCTGATCCGAAGGCAGCGCGGCCTTGTCCGGTTGCTGGCCACCGGCCAGTTCCAGAGCCATCAGGCCCAAAGCGTTCATGTCGGGGTTGGAATTGCTCATGGTTCGCGGTTGGCCCATCACGGCCTCGAAGCTACACTCAACGCCATTATGCCTGCTATCACGTGCAGGCCACGTTGCTCACAACCCCATGTCAGGTACCCGCATGCCCAGCGCTCGTCCCGTCGCCATCCTCGGTGGTGTTCGCATCCCGTTCTGCCGCCAGAACACCGCTTATTCGGATGTTGGCAATCTCGGCATGTCGGTGCGTACGCTCGGCGCCCTGGTTGAACGGTTCGGCCTGCACGGCCAGCAGCTGGGCGAAGTGGCGATGGGTGCGGTGATCAAGCACCCCAGCGACTGGAACCTGGGCCGCGAAGCCGCGCTGTCCTCGGGCCTGTCGCCGCTGACACCTGGCATCACCCTGCAACGTGCCTGTGGTACGTCGCTGGACAGCATCATCACCGTGGCCAACAAGATCGCGCTGGGCCAGATTGAGTCGGGCATCGGCGGCGGATCGGACACCACCTCCGACGTGCCGATCGTCTATGGCAAGAAGCTGCGCGCGCGCCTGCTGGCGGCCAACCGTGCCAAGAGCACCGGCGACAAACTGCGTGCGCTGACCAAGGGCTTCAAGTTCTCCGAGCTCAAGCCTGAATTCCCCGGCGTGGCCGAGCCGCGCACCGGCAAGAGCATGGGCGACCACTGCGAGGACATGGCCAAGGAATGGAACATCTCGCGTGATTCGCAGGATGAGTGGGCAGTGTCTTCGCACAGGAAGCTGGCCGCCGCGTACGAGCGGGGCTTCTTCAACGACCTGATCGCGCCGTTCCGCGGCGTGGAACGCGACAACATCCTGCGCCCGGATACCTCGCTGGAAAAGCTGGCCACGCTCAAGCCGGCCTTCGACAAGGTGTCCGGCCGTGGCACGCTGACCGCCGCCAACTCCACGCCGCTGACCGACGGCGCCGCCGCGGTGTTGCTGGCCAGTGAGGAATGGGCGCGCGCGCATGGTCATGAGCCGCTGGCGTACCTGCGCGACTCGCAGGTGGCGGCGGTGGACTTCGTGCATGGCGAAGGCCTGCTGATGGCGCCGACCATCGCCGTGCCGGAAATGCTCAAGCGCAACGGCCTGACCCTGCAGGATTTCGACATCTACGAAATCCACGAAGCCTTCGCCGCCCAGGTGCTGTGCACGCTGCGTGCGTGGGAGAGCGAGGATTACTGCCGCAACCGCCTGGGCCTGGATGCGCCGCTGGGCAGCATCGACCCGGCCAAGATCAACCCGCTGGGTTCGTCGCTGGCCACCGGCCACCCGTTCGCCGCCACCGGCGCCCGCATCATCGGCACCGTGGCCAAGGAACTGGCCGCACGCGGCGGTGGCCGCGCGCTGGTCTCGATCTGCACCGCGGGCGGCATGGGCGTGGTGGCCATCGTCGAGCGCTGAAGCCGATGCGGTAGAAGGGCGTAGATCGCAAAGCCGGTACCGCTGTTTCTGCAGCGCGCAGCCACGCTGCGCCTGGCCTTCCGGGTGGAATCGCTGCCGAGCATGGCTCGGCACCATCGGCTCCGGGCTTGCCTGCACCGTCCTGCTTTTCACCCAACGTGGGCGTCAAATCTGCTGCTATTGTCTGCCGACCACAGGACGGGGCAGGGCAGGGCAGGGCATGAAACGTATCGCGATTGGTTTGGCGGTGTTGGCATCGGCAGTGGCGGCCCCCGTCGCAGCGATGACCTTCATGAACGTGGAGCATGTCTGCCCGATTGGCGGTGAGCGCTTCAGCGCCCAGGAAATGGGCTCGGGCACTTCGTTTGGCCATTTTCTCGACGGCCGCCAATATGGCGCGATCCAGTCACCTTGGCCGTTGGTGTCCTGTCCAGGCAATGGTTTTGTCATCTACAAGGATGACTTCAGTGCTGATGAGATCAAGCGGCTGACCACGCTGGTCGAAAGCGATGAATACCAGCGCATGCGCGACACCGACACCAGTTATTGGCGGTTGGCGCGGCAGTTGCAGGCGGTCGATGCGCCCGCGCAGGAACGAGCGCATGTGTTGCAGCGGGCTACCTGGCAGGCCTCGCCCGCGCAGTACCCGGGCTATGTACAGGCCGCCGCTGCCGCTTTTGCCCGGCAATGCCCCGATGCCACCAACGGTACTGCGCGGGATGAGCCCTGGCTCTATTGCCAGATGCTGCTGGGGGAATGGGAGCGCAGGTTGTCGCGCTTCGATGTGGCACGCATACGCTTCGAGCGCCTGCAAACGCTGCCGCAGCAGTTGGTCGTTGGCGAGGATCGTGCGCCCGCCCAGCGCCAGTACGTTGCAGAGATCGGGCAACAGTTGCAGCTGATCGCCGATGGCAACGCATTGAATGTGATGGCGGTGGATGCCAATGCGCCGGTGGGCAGGGAGGGCGCCGATGGTGTTTCGTCCGCCCAGCAACACGGTGACGCCGCCGCAGCAGCAGCGGCAGCACAGGCTGCGGCGGACACCGCCGCTTCGGCCGCCGATGCCGCTGCCAGTGCCGCCGCCGCGGCTGCCGATGCGACTATTGATGCGGCGGCGCAAGCGGCCGATGCCAGCGAACAGGCGCTCCGCGAGCAGGGACGCTGAGCATGGCTGCCGGCACGTAAACGTCAGCCTTCGTTGTGCCGTCCCTTTTGACGTGCAGCGGCCAGATGCTGCGCAGGTCTATGCGTGTTCGCCAGGCTGCGAATGGTCCAGCAGGAACTGGCTGATGGCCTTGCGTAGTGGCAGGTCGTCGCTGGTGCGTGCGAACGCATCGGCATGCAATGCATGCTCATGCGCAGCTTCTGCTGCGTCGAGGTTGGAATAGCGCTCGGCCAGTGCAAGGTGGATGGAAGCGGTGTATTCGTTGGCGCCGGCAGCGACAGCCAGAGGCAATGCACGCTGGTACAACGCAATGGCGGCTTGGTCGTTGCCGGTGAAGTCAGCCAGGGTTTCCCACAGGAACGGGTGGTCGCGGCCCTCTGCGGCGACCGCCTCGCAGTAGTCACGCAGTTCCTCGTACAAGGACCAACTGCTACGCCTGTCGTCGGACTGTCCTGCATTGACGATCTCTGCGGCCAGGCCAGCTACGCGCTCGTGGATATCCGGTGGAATTTTCATGGTGTCGGTTGGCAGTGCGGGGGCTGGATTCTGGAGATTTAGCCCGGCAGACGTGGGAACCCATGTTCGTCCCGCTCTTCGGCCACGGCCTGGTCCTGGATCTGCTGGCGCAGGTCGCGGCGGTTGATGGGCAGTGGTGCCTGGTCGCGGCGCTGGCGCACGGCGTTGAGCAGGCATTGCCGGGCCAGGGCGTCCTCGCCCTGCGTGGCAAACCCTTCGCCCAGCATTTCCCAGGCATCGGCACCGGCGCCCTGGGCGATGGCGCGATGCAGGAATTCCTCGCTCTGCGTCCACTGACCCTGGCCGTCGGCCAGCCGCGCCAGGGTCAGCAACAGTGCCGGGCTGGACGGATGGGACTGCAGCCAGCGTTGTGCACTGGCGCGGCGTGAGTCGAGTTTGTCCACCGGCAGTTGGCCGTAGAGCGTGACCAGCGCTTCATCCCACTGGCTGTCCAGGGTCTGTTCGATGACCCGCAGCGCGACATCGTTCCAGTTCAGGGCAACCGCGCGCTGTGCGTAACGCGCTACGGCTTCGGGGCTGACGCGCAGGGTTTTCGGCAGCACTTCCCAGCGTGCGGCAAGTGCATTCACATCCGTCGCTTCGTCCAGCATCTGCAGGGCCAGGCGGCTCTCCAGTGCGGCAATCACATTCGGTGGCAGCGCCTGCTGTTGGCGCAGTGCGCCCAGCTGGCCATAGGCTTCTTCCGCGCGGCCGGCGCGCGCCAGCGCATCGGTGCGCAACCACAGCCCGCGCGGCGGCAGCGGTTGAACGCCGGATGCATCCAGGGCGTTGATCGCTTCCAGCGGTTTGTCCTGCTGCAACCAGCGCTCGGCGCTGTGCAATGCATGCAGCGTGGGTTCGGCGCTGCCCAGTTGCTGCAGGTGCTGCCCGGCGGCGGCGCTGTCGTCACGCGCTTCGGCCGCACGCATGGCCGCGACCAGTGCGATCGGGCGTGCTTCTTTCTCGGTGGCGGCGCTCTGCAGCAGCTTTTCGGCGCGCAGCCACTGGCCACCATCGAGCGCCTGCAGGCCATCAATCAGACGAGCGCGGCCCTGCTTGCGGCGATAACGTGCCCAGCTACGGAACGGGGCGCTGACCAGCGTCCACAGCAGCCACAGCAGCAGTGCGGCGATCACCAGCGCCAGCACCGCCTGCGGCAGCGTGGCGATGTAGTCGTGGCCACCGGCACGGACGACAACTTCGCCCAGCGCACGGACCGATTCCTGTCCAAGCCACTGCGCGCCAAAAATGCCGATGGCGGCCACCAGCAGGATCACCAGCAGGTAACGGAACGCCTTCATGGGGTCTCCTTTGCGGCGCGCATGGCACGCAGTTGCTGCAGGGTGCTGCCCAGTTCGGGGATGGCAGGACGCAGCTGCACATCGCGCATGGCCCGCAACTGGTCGCGATGCTGCTCGCGTTGCGGTGATTCGGGCCACAAGCGCAGCGTCCAGCCGTCGGCGCGGTCCAGGGCCTGCTGCCAGCCCTGCACGTCGCCACGTTCCAATGCGGCGCGTGCCAGGCTCAGTTCAATCTGCAGTGCATCGTTGGCGGCCAACCGTTCTGAGCGCGCGATCAACACGCGGCTGTCGGAGGGCTGGATCTGCACCAGCGGCGAGAGCAGTTGCTGCCACCAGGGTTGCCCGGCATCGGTGCCGTGGGCGACCTGTTCGGGCAGGGTATCCAGTGATGTGGCCCAGGCCGCCAGCTGCGCGGCGGTCGTGGCGCGGATGCCGGGGCCGAGGGCATCGATTGCGTTGCGTTCCTGGATCAGGGCCTGGCGCAGGTTGAGGTAGTCGGGGCTGTTGGTGTTTTCCAGGGCTTCGGCGGCCATGGCGTACAGACGGCGCGCGCCTTCCAGGTCTCCGGCGTAGACCAGGCGTTGCTCGGCCTGGCTGAGCAGCAGCTCGGCTTCCTCGCGGCGCACGGCCTGTGCGCCCTGGTGGGAGCTGTCCACGAGCTTGGCCAGGTTGTCTTCCAGCAATGCGCTGCGCTGGCCAAGGCCAAGTACTTCATCGCGCAGCACACGGTTGGTCGCGGCGGCGTCCTGCAGGCTGCGGGCATTGTTACGCTGGTCGCTGCGCAGGGCTTCCATGCTGTCGCGCAAGGCGCCCAGCTCCTGTGCGGCGTTGTTGCGGGCAAGGGTGTTCTGCTGTTGCCAGGACTGCCAGGTGCGCCAGCCGAACCAGCCTGCCGCGCACAACACGCCCAGCACGATCAGCGGCAGTGCCCAGCGCAGCGGACTGCGGCCGGAGGGGGTGGGGGAATCGTCATTCATGGAAGTACAACATCCTTGGCAGGCAGGCCCACAACAGGGGGTTTGTGACGTGGGTCATGCTGACAAAGCATCGCCCGTGCCGCTGCTCGCCTGCAAGCTGCGCGCCGTGTGAGCCTCAGCAGGGTGGGCGCACGACGGCGCGCGCGGCATCAACCATCTGCGCCGGCAACGGCCCGGCAGCGGTGCTTACATGGTCAAAGCCGCGTGACTGCACCAGGGCACTGAGCCGCGCGCTGGCGGTTACCACGGGTGCCTGCTGCCAGCGTTGCAGCAGGGCCGCCGGCAATTGTGGCAATACCGTCTCCAGTGCCTCGCCGCTGCTGACCGCAAGCACGGTCGGTTCCGGCAGTGCCTGCAGGCGCGCGATGCTGGCGGCGGTGATGGGTACCGGCACGCGTTCGTAGACATCCACCCGGGTGAGCGCGGCGCCGCGCTCGCTGACCTGCGTGGCGATCATGCCGCGCCCGCCGGGTGCGGTGATCAGTGCCACCTGCAGGCCCTGCAACGATTGCATGCAGGGCAATGCGAGCAGGCCTTCGCTGTCCATCCGGGCAGGTGCCTGCACATCAAGCGCGCCGTGTCTGCGCAATACGCGCGCGGTGCCTTCGCCCACGGCAACGACAGTACCCATGCGTAGGGTGTTCAACGGCAGCATGCGTGCCGTGGCTTCGGCTGCGGCAGGGCTGGTGAAGATCAAACGGTCGCACTGTGCGGCGTCTGTCAGGCGCTGGCGTGTGGATGGATCGTCACGAAGTACAAGCCGCCACGGCGAGAGCGCCACGGTGCGTGCACCCACGCGTGCAGCAGCACTGCGCAGCGCATCGTGCTGCCCTTGTGGACGCAGCGAGATCAGGTGCCAGGCTGTGTCGGCTGGCACATAGGCGCGGGGGTTCATTCGATGCATTATGCGTGCGCTTTCCGTTTCAGTGCGCTCTTCCATGCCCGAACCTGTTGATACCTCCGCCTTGCTTGCGCAGTTGCAGGCAACCTTGTCCGCAATGCCGCCGGTAGCGGCGATGGACATCCGCATTGCCGGCTATGACAACGGGGTACTGCGGATGCACGCCCCGCTGCAGGCCAACGTCAACGACAAGGGCAACGCTTTCGGTGGCAGCCTGGCCTCGGTGATGACGCTCTCCGGCTGGGCCCTGGTCAGCCTGCAGCTGGCGCAGGCAGGCAAGGACGCGGAGGTGTACGTGGCCGACAGCAGCATCCGTTACCGGGCGCCGGTGTATGGCGAGCTGATGGCCTCGGCCCGGGCCGCGCCGGACCAGGACTGGGACGGGTTTCTGGCGTTGTTCAACAAGCGCGGCCGCGCGCGGGTGACGGTGCGCGCCGAGATCGTAGGCGGCGCGGCGGAACTGGAAGGGCGTTTCGTCGCCATCCGCAAAGGCTAGGATGGGCACCTGCCCCGGGGGATGCCATGCACAAGTACCTGCTCCAGTCCGTCACCGCATTGCTGCTGTTTGTCGCCACGCTTGCCCAGGCCGGTGACGGCCCCAGCCGCAGCCAGCGCGCCAAGCTCACCCAGACCCAGGAGGCCTATGTGGCCCTCGTGCGCTGGAGCGATTTTGAAGGCGCCGAGCGCTTCATCGACCCGGAGTACCTGACGCTGCAGCCGCTCACCGACCTGCAGCGCGAGCGCTACCGCCAGGTGCAGGTGTCCGCGTACCGCGAGCGTTCCAGCAGTGCCGGCGCCGATGGCAGCATTGAGCGCCGGGTGGAAATGAGCGTGATCAACCGCAACACCCAGGCCGAGCGCACCGTGATGGTGAACGAGCGCTGGCGCTGGGATCCGGAGAACAAGCGCTGGTGGCAGTCCGCCGGCCTGCCGGACCTGTGGCAGGGCCGCTGAGCCCCGGCTGTGCGACAATCCCCGCCCGCTTAATCGACCCGTGACCTGAGTGAATTACGAAGAGTTGCTGGCCTTCGCCGGCCGAAATCCGATGCTGTCGCTGGCCCTGGTCGGCCTGACCGTGGCCATCATCGCCACCGAGATCGCGCGCCTGTTCCGCGGTTACAAATCGCTCAAGCCTGCCGAGCTGACCCACCTGATCAACGCCGGCAACGCGGTGGTGATCGACCTGTCCAGCAGCAGCGAGTTCGAGAAGGGCCATATCGTGGGCAGCCGCAACCTGCAGCCGGCCCAGCTGACCCCCGCGCACAAGCTGCTGGCTTCGGCCAAGCAGTCGCCGGTGGTGCTGGTGTGCCGCACCGGCAACGCCTCGGCCACGGCCGCCAAGGCCCTGAAGAAGGCCGGTTTTGAGCAGGTTTCCGTGCTTGAAGGCGGTATTCCGGCATGGCAGGCGGCCGATCTGCCGCTGGTCAAGGGCCGCGCCTGAGCAGTTAATTTGCGTTAAGGCCTTGTGCATGGCGGGCACCGCCCCCATCGCAGGGTGGTACCAATCCCATTAATTGAAACAAACAGTTCTGGAGTCTTGAGAAATGTCCGAAGAGAACACCAACGGCGTAGTCCCGGCTGACGAATCCGCAAACGGCCCGGCTTTCACCATCGAGAAGATCTACGTCAAGGACGTCTCTTTCGAATCCCCGAACTCGCCGAACATCTTCAACGAGAACGTGCAGCCGGACCTGCAGCTGAACCTGAACCAGAAGGTGCAGCGCCTGTCCGACACCGCTTTTGAAGTGGTGCTGGGCGTGACCCTGACCTGCAAGGCCGGCGACAAGAATGCCTACGTTGCCGAAGTGCAGCAGGCCGGCGTGTTCGGCCTGATCGGCCTGGAGCCGCAGGCCATCGACGTGCTGCTCGGCACCCAGTGCCCGAACATCCTGTTCCCGTACGTGCGCTCGATGATCAGCGACCTGATCCAGGCCGGCGGCTTCCCGCCGTTCTACCTGCAGCCGATCAACTTTGAAGGCCTGTACGCCGAAACCCTGCGTCAGCGCCAGAGCCAGGGTGAAGGCACCTCGCTGGCCGACTCCGAGCCGGCTGGCAACGCCTGATCGGCGTTTGCGACATCGCATGAGTACGACTGACGCGAACAAGATCGCCGTCCTCGGCGCGGGCTCCTGGGGCACCGCGCTGGCCACCCTGCTGGCCCGGCACGGTCACCCGACCGTGCTGTGGGGGCGAGACGCTGCCATGGTCGAAGCGATCGACCAGCGTCACGAGAATCCCCGGTATCTGCCGGGGATTCCCTTGCCTGAATCCCTGCGTGCCAGCACCGACCTTGCCGCCACCGTCGCCGGTGCCCGCTGGGTTCTGGTGGTGGTGCCTTCGCATGCCTTTGCCGAAACCGTGCGCGCGCTGGCGCCACTGCGGCCGGCAGGGGCGGGCGTGGCCTGGGCGACCAAGGGCTTCGAGCCCGGTTCGGGCCGCTTCCTGCACGAAGTCGCGCGCGAAGTGTTGGGCCCGGACGTGCCGCTGGCCGTGGTCACCGGCCCGTCCTTCGCCAAGGAAGTCACCCTGGGCCTGCCCACCGCGATCACCGTTCACGGTGACGACGAGGCGTTTGCCCAGGAAGTGGCCGACGCCATGCATGGCCCGGCGTTCCGCGCCTATACCGGCGATGACATGGTCGGTGCCGAGCTGGGCGGTGCGATGAAAAACGTACTGGCCGTGGCCACCGGCGTGGCCGACGGCATGCAGCTGGGCCTGAACGCCCGTGCCGGGCTGATTACCCGTGGCCTGAACGAAATGCTGCGTCTGGCTGCCGCCATTGGCGGCAAGCCGGAAACCCTGATGGGCCTGGCCGGCCTGGGCGACCTGGTGCTGACCAGCACCGGCGACCTGTCCCGCAACCGCCGCCTGGGCCTTGCCCTGGGCCGCGGGCAGAGCCTGCCCGATGCGGTGAAGGAAATCGGCCAGGTGGTGGAGTCGGTGCAGACCGCCGACGAAGTCATGCGCCAGGCCAACCGCCACGGCATTGATCTGCCGATTTCCAAGGCGGTGCAGTCGGTGCTGCATGGCGAACTCAGCCCCGCCGAAGGCCTGCAGCAACTGCTGGCCCGCGAGCAGAAGCCGGAATACCCGGACACGCTGTTCAAGTAAGGATTGGCGAAGTTCCAACAAAAAGCCCGGCGATGCCGGGCTTTTTGTTGGTTGGGAGTCGGGAATGGGGAATGGGGAATCGCAACGGCACCCCTCCCCAGCCCTCCCCTGCGCCGTCGGCGCAAGGGAGGGAGCGGTTCGCGTGGCTCGGGCAGATCGCTGCGCAACCGCTTTGGCTCCCTCCCTTTCGCGCAGCGAAGGGGAGGGTTGGGGAGGGGTGCTCTTGCTTTTGCGAATCCCCAATCTCGATTCCCGATTCCCGATTCCCGGCACCCAACCCCCAAACAGAAAGAAGCCCGGTCTGGGGGAGACCGGGCTTCCGGGGCGCGTGGGAGAGAGAGC
>NZ_JBRRDL010000008.1:0-123651 GCF_056759635.1 Stenotrophomonas sp. STEN056 | reverse complement strand
GCTCTCTCTCCCACGCGCCCCGGAAGCCCGGTCTCCCCCAGACCGGGCTTCTTTCTGTTTGGGGGTTGGGTGCCGGGAATCGGGAATCGGGAATCGAGATTGGGGATTCGCTAAAGCAAGAGCACCCCTCCCCAACGCTCCCCTTCGCTGCGCGAAAGGGAGGGAGTGAAAGCGGGCGCTTGGCGATCTGATTGATTGCTGGAAGCAACGTGGTTCGTGCAAGGGGGGCTCAACGCGGCGACGCGTTATGCATTTTCAGCTTCGCGGCCAAGGCCGCTCCTACGTCGAGGTTGAAGCCGAGGGTAGTGAGCTGCTCATGTCCAGCGTGACGCGGGTACCGCGCTCCGGCTGCGACTGAATATCCAGCTTCCAGCCCAGGTGATCGCACAAACGCGCGATCAGATCCAGACCGATCCCGGAGCGCGTGTTGCGCTCGCCCCTGGCCAGGCGCGCATAGACCTGCGCCACTTCTTCCGGGCTCATGCCATGGCCGGGGTCTTCAATGGTGACCACCGCGCGCGCCGATACCCCCAGACGGATCACGCCACGGTCGCTGTTCTCGATGGCGTTGCGCAGCAGGTTGCCGATGGCCGCCTGCACCACCCCCAACGGTGCCAACAGGCGGCATTCGTCGAGCTGCAACAGGGCCAGTTCCAGTTCCTTGCCATTGGCCAGATAGCGATGATCCTCGACGATCTCCGGCAGCAGTTGATCCAATGCCACCAGCTCGCTCATCGCAACCAGTTTGGCCGGGTCACGCGCCAGCACCAGCAGCAACTGGACCAGTTGTTCGACACCGGCCGTGGTGCTGCGAATGCGCTGCAACTGCTGCCGCGCCTTCACCGGCAATTCGGGTTGTTCCAGCGCCAGGTCAGCCGCGCCACCGATGACCGCAATCGGTGTGCGCAGTTCGTGGCTGGCGGTACTGATGAACATCCGTTCGCGTTCGACAAAGTGTTCATTGCGGCGCAGGTAATCATTCAATGCGCCAGCGATCACTTCCAACTCGGCACTGCCGCCCGAACGTACCGTCACCTGCTGCCCGCGCAGCTCCGGCCTCAATGCGCCAATGTCCTGCGCCAGCGTTGATAGCGGCCGCACCAGGCGGTTCATGCCAACCCAGGCCATCAGCAATGTCACCAACACCAGGGCGACGCCCGCCAGCATTGCCCAGCGGGTGGCAAAGTGTTCCAGCTCGGCGAAATCGGTGATGTCCAGCACCAGCACCACGCGGCCGAAATCGGAGGTTTCACGCACCATTGCCGCACTCTTGCGGCCTTCCAGCAATGCACCATCGTGCAGGCCCGGATTCAACGCCGCCAACGACGGTGGCAATGGCCGTGACGGGCTGCCGCCGAACAGAAAAAGCGTGTCCGAATCCTGCCAGTGATAGTCAGCGTCAACCCGCATGTGCGCCAGAATGCTGTCCAGCTCGGTGTTCAGCAGCGAGCGCCAGACGGCATGTTCGGCATGCTCGTGCACATAGTTGGCCGCACCAAAGACCGCCAGCGTGATCAAGGCCAGGTACGCGCCCAGCCAACCCAGCAATTTACGCCGCAAGGTAGGCCGTTTCATGGCGCCTTTTCCGCGCGGGCCGGCGCCGACAGGCGATAGCCTACGCGCGGCAGGGTGTGCAGCAGTTTCTGCTCGAACGGGCCATCCACGGCGCGGCGCAGTTCGTAGATGTGCGAGCGGAGCATGTCGCCATCCGGCGGTTCATCGCCCCACAACGCATATTCCAGCTGGTCACGGGTGACCGCCGCCGGGCTGGCGCGCATCAGCAGTTCCAGCAGCTTGCGGCAGGCCGGATAGAGATGCAGCACCTGACCGCCGCGCTGTGCTTCCAGCGTGCCCATGTCCAGGCTGAGGTCATGCACCTCCAGCACCTTGCGCGGGTTGCGGCCCTTGATGCGGGCCAGCACCGCCTCAAGGCGGACTTCCAGTTCGGGCAGGTCAAACGGTTTGGTCAGGTAGTCGTCGGCGCCGGCGCGGAAGCCGGTGATCTTGTCCGGCAACTCATCACGGGCAGTCAGCATGATCACCGGCACTTCGGAGCGGTGCTCCTCGCGCAGGCGGCGCAGGACTTCCGGGCCCTCCATGCGCGGCAGCATCCAGTCGAGCAGGATCGCGTCGTAGCTCTGGGTGCCGGCCAGGTGCAGGCCGGTGACGCCATCCGGGGCCACGTCCAGCACATGGCCGCGCGCCTCGAAGTAATCGAACAGGTTGGCGATCAGATCGCGGTTGTCTTCAATGACCAGCAGCCGCATGCAGGCAGCACCTTCAGGGGCCCCAGCACAGCGGGGCGAACCTATACATCCTAGCGCCGGGGCTGTCGGAATGGCGTCGAAATCAAGGTGCATTCTGACGCGGTTCCAACATCCGGGGCGCGAGAATCGGGCCATTCCATCCTCCGAGCCGTGCGTGCGCCTGCCCAATTCCCGCCCCGCCTCCCCGTGGTTCGCCATTCTCATCGTACTGGTGGTCGCCAGCCTGTTGGCCGGCCTGGGCATGCGCTCGCCACAGCCACCGGACGAACCACGCTTCGTGCTGGCCGCCCGCCACATGATCGAAACCGGGCAATGGCTGCTGCCCCACCGCGGCAGCGAGCTGTATGCCGAAAAGCCGCCGACCTTCATGTGGATACAGGCCGGCACCTACCGTTTGCTGGGCGACTGGAACCTGTCCTTCCTGGTGCCCTCGCTGTTGGCCGCACTGCTGACGCTGTGGCTGACCTGGGACATGTCGCGGCGGCTGTGGAACCGGCAGGTGGCGCGATATGCGGTACTGGGGTTGTTCGCGTGCATCCAGTTCGGGCTGATGGCCAAGCGGGCGCAGATCGACATGGTGCTGTTGGCCATGACCACGCTGGCGCTGTGGGGGCTGGTACGCCACCTGCTGCTGGGCCCGAACTGGCCTGCATTGGCGCTGGCCGCATTCGCCGCAGGCGTGGGCACCGTGACCAAGGGCGTCGGCTTCCTGCCGTTGTTGATGCTGCTGCCGTGGCTGGCATGGCGCTGGCGTCACCCGCAGGCGCCCGGCCCTGGCCGCAGCTGGGCCTGGTGGCTGCTGCTGCCCGCCTTCATTGCCGGCACCGCCGTGTGGCTGGGGCCACTGGCCATCGCCCTGCTGAAAAACCCTGACCCTGGCCTGCAGGCCTACGCGCATGAGCTGTTGTTCAAGCAGACCGGCACCCGTTACACCAATGCCTGGCACCACCGCAAAGAGGCTTGGTACTACGCGCAGGTGATCGCCACCCTGTGGCTGCCCGGCAGCCTGTTGCTGCCGTGGCTGGTGCCGGCGTGGTGGCGGCGCTGCCGCCGCGCCGATCCGCGTTACCTGCTGTTGCTCGGTTGGGCATTGCTGGTGCTGCTGTTCTTCACCGCCAGCCCCGGCAAGCGCGAGGTCTACATCCTGCCGATGCTTCCGGCCGTGGCCGTGGCTGCTGCGCCGCTGCTGCCCGGCCTGCTGCGACGCACCGGCGTGCGCTGGGTGCTGCTGCTGTATGTACTGGTACTGGCGCTGGCAACCCTGGCCGTCGGCTACGGTGCGGTGCAGGGTGAAGGCTTTGCGCAGCGGTATGCGATCAAGCGTGCGATGGACCTGTGGGTGCTGCCGCGTATCGGCTGGTGGCTGGTCGGTTTTGGGGCCTGCGCCCTGCTGCTGGCTGCCACGCTGCGGCTGCGACGCGCCGGCCTGGCGGTAGTACTGACCACCGTGTTGCTGTGGTCAATGTACGGGCTGGGCGCGATGCCGGTGGCGGACCCTTACAGCTCGGCATCCCTGGTTATGGACAAAGTGCGCGAACGCATCGGCCCGGAGGCCGAACTGGGCATGGTGGCCTGGCGCGAACAGAACCTGTTGCAGACCGATCCACAAGCCACCGACTTCGGCTTCAAGCGGCCGGTCGCCGAGCAATGGGAAGATGCCGCCCGCTGGGTTGCCCAGGCACCGGCGCGGCGCTGGTTGTTTGTACTGGACACCGCAATGTCGCCCTGTGCCGATCCGGCACAGGTCATCGACATCGGCAGCGCCAACCGCAACAACTGGCAACTGCTGCCGGGCACCGCATTGGATGCAGCCTGCATCGCGCGTACCCATGGCGCTGTACCCAGCGGCGATGCAGCCGTCCAGGACGACAACGACTAGGCCACTGTGGATGTCGCGCTACCCGCCACACGATTGGCGGGTAGCAGGCGATGGCGCATCGCTGTTTGAACCGCAGCAAACGTTTTTACGCGCTCCAACATAAATCCGACACGCTTCCGACCGCGCTCTGACAGCAGCGGGAACAGCATGCCGCCATCGACCTTGATGGCACGCCTGTTCCATGCCCCAGCTCACGCCCGCCCGCCCCTTCGCCACGCCCTTGCCCGGCACCCGGCTGGACTTCATCAACCGGACGCTGTTGATCCCTTTCGCCGTTGTGGTGGTGGCCAGCGCGGCCTTGATGGCAGGCGGTGGCGACCAATGGCTTGCCGACCACCTCTACCGTTTGCAGGGCAGCCAATGGGCGTTGCGTGATGCCTGGTGGACCAGCCACCTGCTGCACAAGGGCGGCAGAAACCTCAGCACGCTTGCCGCGCTGCTGGTGATCCTGGGTTTGATCCGCACCCGCTTTGACGCCCGCTGGCGCCCGCTGCGCAAGCCGCTGTTCTACCTGCTGCTGTCGGTGGCGCTTTCCACCGGCGTGGTGTCGCTGCTGAAGAGCTGGACACACATGGATTGCCCGTGGGATCTGGAACGCTACGGTGGGCTGCGTCCGTTCATCGGTTTGTTGGATGCACGCCCGATATCGCTGGGCCACGCAGCATGCTTCCCGGCCGGCCACGCCAGTGCCGGCTACGCCTGGGTCGCGCTGTACTTCTTCATGCTGCAGGTACGCCCGCAATGGCGCTGGCCCGCATTGGCCGCCGCCCTGGCAACCGGCGCGGCCTTCGGCTTCGCGCAGCAGTTGCGCGGCGCACATTTCCTTTCGCATGACCTGTGGTCGCTGGCCATCAGCTGGACGGTCGCCACGTTGCTGTCGCTATGGATGTTCGGCCCGGTCACCGCGCCGGCTGCGCCGACGCGCACGCGCGTGCTCGGCAATGGAGAAGCCGCATGAACGCCGTCGTCTCTCGTTTCCGCCTGCAGGGAATGTCGTGGAGCGCATTGCGCAACTGGCGCCCGGCGATCAGCAGCGAAATGTTGATCCTGTTGGCCAGTGCGTTCTTTGCCCTGGCTTGCAACACCTTGTTCTGGCGCAGCGCCATGGCCACACATCCCGGCAGCGTGATGTTTGCCGCCTCCTTGTTTGCCCTGCTGCTGAGCGTGCACGCGCTGCTGTTCGGCCTGTTGCTGTGGCGCTGGAATGCCAAGGTGCTGCTGACCGTGCTGTTCATCACCGCGGCCTTTGCCGTGCATTACATGAACAGCTACAACGTCTACCTGGACGCGGACATGCTGCGCAACGTGCTGGCCACCGATCGCAAGGAATCCAGCGAGTTGATGACCCCGGCGCTGCTGCTGCCGCTGCTCGGCTATGCCGTGCTGCCAAGCTTGCTGCTGTGGCGCGTGCGCATCCGCAAGCGCAGCATGGGCCGCGCCCTGCTGTGGCGCCTGGCCTTCCTGCTGGGTGTGGTGATTGTGGGCGGCGCCGGCACGATGGCCTCGTTCCAGGACATCTCGGCGCTGATGCGCAACCACCGGGAAGTGCGCTACCTGGCAACGCCGGTCAACTACCTGATCGCGTTGAAGCAGAACATGGGCAGCGCCAGCCCGATCCACAAACAACCCAAGTTGCCCATTGGCACGGATGCCAAGGCCATGCCGCGTGCAGCCACCAGCAAACCACGCCTGTTGGTGCTGGTGGTGGGCGAAACCGTGCGCGCGCAGAACTGGGGCATGAATGGTTACGCGCGCCAGACCACACCGGAACTGTCGCAGACCGGCGCCATCAATTTCCCCGACATGCATTCGTGCGGCACCAGCACTGAGGTCTCGCTGCCCTGCATGTTCTCGCCCTACGGCCGCCACGATTACGACGAAAAGAAAATCCGTGGCCATCAATCGCTGCTGCATGTTCTGGAACACGCCGGCATCAGCACGCTGTGGCGCGACAACCAGTCCGGCTGCAAGGGCGTGTGCGATCAGTTGCAGATCGAGCGCCTGGACGATGCCACCCTGCCCGGCCTGTGCGCCGATGGCCGCTGCATGGATGAAATCCTGCTCAACGATCTGGCCACGCAGGTGCGTGCCAAACCCGGCGACCGCGTGGTGGTGCTGCACCAGCTTGGCAACCATGGCCCCAGCTATTTCCAGCGCTACCCAACGCAGTTCCGCCAGTTCGCCCCCACCTGCGACACCGCTGACCTCGGCAAATGCAGCCGCGAGCAGATCATCAACAGCTACGACAACGCCGTGCGCTACACCGACCACTTCCTGAGCCGCACCATCGCCGCATTGCGCGGCATGGACGACTACGACACGGCGATGATCTACCTCTCCGACCACGGCGAATCACTTGGCGAAAAAGGCCTGTATCTGCACGGCATGCCGTACGCCATTGCCCCGGAGGAGCAGACCCGCGTGCCGATGGTGATGTGGTTCTCGCCAGGTTTTGCCAGCGACCGCGGATTGAACCTGCAATGCCTGCGCCAACGCGCGAGCCAACGCACCGACCACGACAACCTGTTCCCATCGGTACTGGGCCTGATGCAGGTTGGCACCTCGGTATACGACCGCAGCCGCGATGTATTCGCCGGCTGCACAGGCCAATCGTAGGAGCGCCTTCTGGCGCGGTGCCGATGCCCCGCCATTCTGTGGAAGCTGCGTGCCCTGCGGAGTGCCTGCATCGTGGCCAAGGCCGCTCCTACAGGCAACCGCCTCCGTAGGAGCGGCCGCGGCCGCGAAAGCAATTCGCCCCCAACCTGCGGCCCACTCCGCAACTGCAGATTTCCGGATTGCCCATTTCAGCGGCAACGCAGACATTCATCGCTTCGCGGCCGAGGCCGCTCCTACCCGCATCCGTTCCGACGCCCGTGGCAACCGGCCTTCGGATTCATCTCAATTGCGGCTCGTCGGGCGCCCGCCCTGCCTTCGTCCACTTGCGGCCCCGCCGCCGCCCCACTAGCCTTCGCCGGTACTTGAAACCAATACCGGGGATTTACGTGAAGAATCGTCATCTGTTGCTGGCTGCCGCCATAGGCGTGGCCGTACTTTCGCTGGCCGCCTGTAAAAAGGACGCCACGCCGGATGCTGGCGCACCTGCGAGCACCGCTGCCGCACCGGCCGAAAGTGCCGACCAGTTCATCGCCCGGGTCAATGCCGAATACAAGGCCATGTACCCGGAAATGACCTCCGCGCAGTGGCTGTCCTCCACCTACATCAATGACGATTCGGCCCGCGTGGCCGCCAAGGCCAACGAGCGCTGGCTGACCGTGCTCAATGGCTGGATCGAGCAGGCCAACAAGTACGACGGCCAGCCGATGAGCGCCGACACCGCACGCGCCATCAGCCTGCTGAAGCTGATGACCTCCATGCCGGCCCCGCGCGACCCGCAGAAGCTGGCCGAACTGGCCGGCATCGCCACCAAGCTGGAAGGCGACTACGGCGCCGGCACCTACTGCGTGGGCGAAGGCGACAAGCAGAACTGCCGCCAGCTGGGCGAACTGGAACAGGTGCTGGCCGGCTCGCGCGATTACGACAAGCAGCTCGACGCCTGGCAGGGTTGGCATTCCACCGCCGTGCCGTCGCGCGCCAACTACCAGCGCTTCGTCGAACTGGTCAACGAAGGCGCCCGCGAACTGGGCTACAGCGACGCCGGCCAGATGTGGCGCAGCGGCTACGACATGCCGGCCGACCAGGTGGGCCCGGAAACCGACCGCCTGTGGGAGCAGGTCAAGCCGCTGTACGAGCAGGTGCATTGCTACACCCGCGCCAAGCTGGACAAGGAATACGGCAAGGACAAGGCCGAAGTGGGCGGCGGCATGATTGCCGCGCACCTCACCGGCAACATGTGGCAGCAGGACTGGAGCAACCTGTGGGACATGACCGCGCCGTACCCGAACGCGGGCAGCCTGGACATCACCGCCGCGCTTGAAAAGCAGCACCAGGCCAACCTCAGCACCGCGCTGCGCAAGATCGACGGCAACGCTGACCTGGCGGCTCGCTTCAAGGCCCAGCGTGAGGCCGAACTGGCCACCGCACGCCAGATGACCGAGCGCGCGCAGGACTTCTACGTCTCGCTGGGCATGCCCAAGCTGCCGGACAGCTACTGGCAGAACACCCAGTTCATCAAGCCGCTGGACCGCAACGTGGTCTGCCACGCCAGCGCCTGGGACATGAACATGGGCGGTGACGGCAAGGATGTGGGCGCGGACGTGCGCACCAAGATGTGCATCACCCCGAACGAAGAAAACTTCACCACCATCTACCACGAGCTGGGCCACATTTATTACGACCTGGCCTACAACCCGCTGCCGCCATTGTTCCAGGGCGGCGCCAACGACGGCTTCCACGAAGCCATCGGCGACACCATCGTGCTGGCAATGACGCCGAAGTACCTCAACTCGATTGGCCTGGTCGGCGCGCAACAGGAAAGCCGCGAAGCCACCATCAACGCGCAGATGCGCATGGCGATGTCTGGCGTGTCGTTCCTGCCGTTCGGGCTGATGATCGACCGCTGGCGCTGGGGCGTGTTCGACGGCTCGATCAAGCCGGACCAGTACAACCAGAAGTGGTGGGAACTGAAGGCCCAGTACCAGGGCGTGGCCCCGGCCAGCGCACGCGGCGAGGAGTTCTTCGACGCCGGCGCCAAGTACCACGTGCCGGGCAATACCCCGTATCTGCGTTATTTCCTGGCGCGCATTCTGCAGTACCAGTTCTACAAGGGCCTGTGCGATGCGTCCGGTTATACCGGCCCGCTCAACGAGTGCAGCTTCTACGGCAACAAGGAAGCCGGCCAGAAGTTCTGGGCGATGCTGAGCAAGGGTTCCAGCCAGCCGTGGCAGGCCACACTGAAGGAACTGACCGGCGGGGAGAAACTCGATGCCGGCCCGATGCTGGAATACTTCGCCCCACTGCAGGAATGGCTGAAGCAGCAGAACGAAGGGCAGATGTGTGGATGGACGGCGCAGGCGGCTGCTCCGGCGGCAGCACCGGCTGCACCTGCAGCAGCTGCTCAGTAAGTAACTACTGTTGATTGTGTTGAAGACGAAGGGCGCCGGATGGCGCCCTTTGTTTTGTGCGGCCCTGGGAAACGCCACCTGACAGCACGTCGTGGGCGCCCTCGTCATTACATCCCCTCAATCGGGGGTGTAACGCATATGCCCGCTCCCCTGCCGGTATCTTACGAAACGACAATGCGCGGATATGGGATGTCTGGTACGCGTATCTCGTTGAATATCATCCAGCTCGTCGGGGATACCCAGGCTCCGCACAAGAGGGCATACTCCGCGCTACACCGCTGTTAGGCGGTCTACTTAGAGTTAGGCTGCATTGGTAAAGGTGGGTTGGTGGCTCTGTCTTCGGGTGCAACAACGGCCTTTGGGCGGTCGGCTCCGGACAGCGGTCACAACCGCCTCTTCCATCGGTTAGCTCGCCGCTTCGCCTTATGCCTCCTTGCCCCGCCGCACTCACTTCGTTTGGCTTCGGCAGCACCGCGCTTCACGGTTTACGGGGCAAGCCACGATCCCGCGCACTGTGGCAAGATCGGCCTGCGTTGTGTTGTACAAGCGGGCGGCTTGGTCAGCTGTTACACATCCCTGGCCAATACTGCCTAACAATTCATTCAAGCCGACCGCTGCTTCGCAGCGTCGGCTTAATTCAGGCGTTAGGCAGCGTTGGTAGAAGTGGGTTGGTGGTTCCGCCTTCTGGCGCAGCAACAGCCTTTTGGCCGTCGGCTCCGGACAGCAGTCACAACCGCTTCCGCTGTCGGTTGGTTTGCCGCTTCGCCTTATGCTTCATTGCCTCACCGCACTCATTTCATTTGGCTTCGGCAGCACCGCGCTTCACAGTTTACGGGGCAAGCCACGACCCTTCGGGCTGTGGCAAGATCGGCCTGCGTTGGGTTGTACAAGCGGGCGGTTTGGTCAGCGGTTACACATCTCTGGCCAATGCTGCCTAACAATTCATTCAAGCCGAAGCCGCTTCGCGGCTCGGCTTAATTCAGGCGTTATGCCCCAATGAGACATTCCCGCAGATGAAACGACTGCTCGCCCCTATCCTGGCTCTCTTCGGCACTTCGAGCGCCGCTCAACCTCAACCCAAGGTCGAGATGGTGGATACAAAATCAATTCGCTACTCCATGCCGACTGTTGCGGCGGACTCCCTTGAGTTTGCTGCTCCAAACCGCGAGTCCTTTGAAGGTGCGCCACAATTCCATGAGGATGAGTGGGCCCAATTGGAGTTCTTTCCAAAAAGTCGCCTAGAAGAGATCCAACGACTCTTGGCTGAGTACAAGCCCTTTGAGCGGGCCCATCGGGGGCAATATGGCTGGGACCAGATTTACGCGCGCAATGTGGCGCGCCATCTAATCATCGCGGGCCCGGATGCAGTCTCCAACCTAGCCGGCACTCTTGACGCAGTTCAGGAAAATTCTCCGATTCTCCTGACCTCGTCGAGTGCGCTTGGCCAAGTCAAATATGGGTTTGCCCTTGCTGTTGCTCATAAGATCAACTTGTATGGCCTCAAGAGCGAGAGTGGCATCACCGTTCTTGGCGCCATACTCGACTCCGGCGCGGACGATCTAGTCCTCACCAAGACGTTCGCCAAACTTAACTCTGCGCACAACCTGATTCTCGTAGATTGGCGCAGCCAGATGATTCTGGTTGGGGTTCACAGCAACGGCGACATCGACATGTGGCGCCCCTAGTTTGGGCATAACAATTCGTTCAAGCCGAAGCCGCTTCGCGGCTCGGCTTAATTCAGGCGTTAGGCAGCGTTGGTAAAAAAGTGGATTGGTGGTCCTGTCTTCGGGTGCTGCCCCAGCCCTTTTGCAGTCGGCTCCGGGCAGCGGTCACAACCGCTTCTGCCATCGGTCAGTTCGGCGCTTCGCCTTATGTTTCATTGCCTCACCGCACTCATTTCATTTGGCTTCGGCAGCACCGCGCTTCACGGTTTACAGGGCAAGCCACGATCCTGTTCGCTGTGGCAAAATCGACCTGCGTTGGGTTGTACAAGCGGGCGGTTTGTCAGCGGTTACACACCCCTGGCCAATGCTGCCTAACAATTCATTCAAGCCGAAGCCGCTTCGCGGCTCGGCTTAATTCAGGCGTTAGGCCTATAAGGAAAGAGTCATGCAGTCTGGCGTAAGAGCTTGTGCCGCATACGTTGCGCTTCGCCTCATCTCCGGCAAGCGAGCTTCTGCTGTCTACGATTACTCAGGCGGCGGGTATATAAGCATTGACGGGCAGATAACTGCCACTAACGTCAATGTTTACGACTATAGCCGCAGCGCCCATTTCGGCGGAAATGGCTCCAATGGCAAGTTCAGCCTTTATGACTACGGAAACTCGCACCATGTCGAGCTCAAAGTCAGCGGCAACAAATACGAGGGCTACGACTATGGCTCCTCATGCCATTTCAGCGGAACAGTGAATGGCACATCCACCTCACTGTATGACTATGGCAGCGGCGGCTTCTTCGACTACTCGCTGTAGGCCTAACAATTCGTTCAAGCCGAGCCCGCTTCGCGGTCTCGGACCGACCGGAACCGCATCGGGCGGGCCGGCTTAACTCAGGCGCTAGGGCGCTAGGGCGCTAGGGCGCGTACATGGAAGACCAAAGAGGGGTTCCCCCCCGTTTTCACGGACACTTACGAGAAGGCCGACCAAGGTCCTGAGGAGTGTTCATGTTGAAGCGAAGGAAGTTCAGCGCAGAGTTCAAGCGTGGTGCGGTTGAGCAGGCCAACCAGGCGGGCGTCAGCTGCGCTCAGGTGGCCCGAGAGCTGGGGATTCGCGACTCCCTGCTGACTCGCTGGAGGCGAGAGGCCAGAAGCCAAGCCTCAGTGGCCTTTGCAGGCACGGGTACACCCCGCGACGAAGAGCTGGCTCATCTCAAGCGCGAGCTGGCGCGGGTGAAGAAGGAACGGGATTTCTGCGAGAAGCGGCGACGTTCTTTGCCAAGGGATCAGCCTGAAATACCAGGTGATCGAACGTTGCCGCGATGCGTTTCCGGTTCGGCTGATGTGCCGATGCCTGCGGGTATCGGCCAGCGGCTATTACGACTGGAGCAAGCGCCTGGCCAGCCCTCGCCAACTCGACAACGAGCGCTTGCTCGGTCGCATCCGCGAACTACACGAAGACAGCCGCGGCGTGCTGGGCGCAGGCCGGATGCGGGAAGACTTGGTGGATGAAGGTGAGACCGTCAGCCTTAATCGCGTGGCTCGATTGATGGCGGCAGATAGCTTGCAGGGCTGGCCTCTGCCCAAACGTCGCGGCCCGCGCAGCCGGCCTGCGCTGCCCCCCCCCCCTTGGCGTACGTAACTGGCTGCAGCGGGACTTCACTGCGCTGGAGCCAGAGACCAAGTGGGTCACCGACATCACCGAGATCAAGACGCAACAGAGCAAGCTGTATCTATGTATTGTCCTGGACCTGTTTGACCAGCGTGTTGTGGGCGGGTCAATGCATCATCGACAAGACCGGCAGATGGTGATTCGAGCGGTGCAAATGGCGGTCTGGCAGCGTCAAGGCCGCCATCCGGTAATCCTACATTCCGATCGCGGTAGTCAATTTCGGAATGGCGATTATCAGCGCTGCCTGAAAGCCAACGGATTGCTTTGTTCGATGGGTGCGGTGGGACATTGCGGGGACAACGCTGCATGCGAAGGCTTCTTCGGGATGCTCAAGCGCGAGCGGATATACCGGATGAGCTACCCAACACTCGATGCAGCAAAGGCCGATGTGTTTGAATACATCGAGCGGTTCCACAACCGTCGGATGCGGCGGAGGATCGCCAGGCACGATTTGAAGTTCTCAACCCTTTCACAACCGTCCGTGATTCCGGGGTAGAACCCTTCTTCCAAATCAGGATTTGGTCGTTTACTAGGCCAGGTCTAACAACTCAATCAAGCCGAAGCCGCTTCGCCGCTCGGCTTAACTCAGGTATTAGGGGCACATTCCATGCAACGTGACTTCAGCAAGTATCCCGATGACGACAACGGCAATGTCCTCTGGCGTCTCCTGGAGCATGGAGACGACCACGCTGTTGCTCGTGATATTGATTTCTGTCTCGACTTCACGACTGAGGAAGCTGCGGTTGATTGTGGCGTGTTCTTATTCCGCAACGAGTACAAGATTCAACTTGAACCGCCACTGGAAGACGATCCAGAGTCGCCTTGGACGGTTCTCGCAATTCCGCACATGATCCCTGAGCACTCAGAGATCTGCGCAGTGGAAAGCCACTTAGAACAGATCGCACAACACTTCGGCGGTGAATGCTCCGGATGGGGTTGTCCCACGGCCGGTACTCCCTAACAATTCATTCGAGCCGAAACCGCTTTGCGGCTCGGCTTGACTCAGGCATTACACCGCAGGGAAAGTTCATGGCAACAAGAGAAGAACTGCTTACACACCTCTGGCAATCCATCATCAATAGCCATCTCGATTGCACGGGCTTGGACAGCGTTATCGCATCCTGCAAAAGTCACCCGGATGGCCCGTTCGCTGATGTAGGGCCAGCCATCGAGCGCGCTCTCGCCGCCGGCGTTTCGCCGAAAGACCTGTGCCTTATCAACCGTGGCACAGCCTATGAGGCAGTATTTGGCACGCTGTACGCACTTGGCGACCCTGGGGTGGACGACGATGATCTGCTCGGGCTCTACGAAGACCTGCTCGGCGCAGACCCCGCCGGTATGGATGGCCGCCCAGGATCAGCGGATGCGGCCTAACAGTTCATTCAAACCGAAGCCGCTTTGCGACGCGGCCTAATTCAGGCGACAGGTTCCATGGAAAGTTCCCAGACGATCCCACCAGAGCGCATGGCTGTTTTGTGCAGCCTGGCGGTTCTACCTGATGGTTCATTAAGGGTGGTGCTCGATGACGCCAGCAAGGGCCAAGGCCCAGGCGCCTGGACACACCAAGGCTTGGTTACCTTCAAGGACTACTCACCTGGCACTCTTGAGGACTTGGCAACACTCCCCGAAGAAGAACTGGCAAACTTCGGCTATTACATCCTGGCCCGCCTGCTGGCAGCCAATGGGTTTTGTACCTAATAATTCATTCAAGCCGACCGATGCTTCACAGCGCCGACTTGATTCTGACGTCAGCCTACTCAATCGAGCTTTTACAAAGGACGTAATTCCCATGATTGAAAAGCGAATTTACAGATTTCTGCCGCTGGCCCTGCTTCTCGTATGCATGGGCATCTGGTCTACCAGGGCATCGCTGTTTGAGATATACGACGCTGCTGCGGACAAGAGCGCGCAGCTCGATGCAGCGCATTCTACAAAGCAATAGCGGTTGATGCCTTTGCCGCAGTCCAACAACTCATCCAAGCCGAGCTCGCTTTCGCAGCTCGGCTTAATCCGGCGTCAAGCCTCAAATGAGCAATCGAATTTTCAAAGACATTGATTCCATCCTGGCAACCATCGACAGCTTCACCGGCCGTCCGGAAGAACTGGTGCTCGCCATTTCTGATGGTCTACAGGACCCAACCGGCATCAGTATGGCTATCGTGACAGATCGCGTACTGGCACGCGGCTGGTTACCTGCTGAATTCGAGCAGAAGGATGGTTTCCGCCAGTATCACTACCGCGGTCAGGACGATGGTGAGACCTAGCAGTTCATTCAAGCCAACTCCGTCTCGCAGCTCGTCTTTACTCAAACCCCGGCCCCCCTATGAAGATCACATTGAATCCCAACGAAAGGCTTGTTCGTGAGGGTGCTGCCAATCTCCAGCGCGGCGCCGAGACTGTCGGCGGCAAACTATTCCTGACGAACCAGCGCCTGTTCTTTCAGTCACACGCACTCAACATCCAAACGGGTGCGACGGAGATTCCGCTGTCCCAGGTCGTTGGCACGCGACGTTGCTGGACGAAGCTACTCAATCTGATTCCGCTGTTCCCAAACTCATTGGCAGTGTCGACGATCGACGGCGCTGAGTATCGCTTCGTCCTTTTTGGCCGCAATGCGTGGGCAACAGCGATCGGCGCTCAAGCGCACGTTGTTGGTGCCTGAAAGTTCATTCAAACCGAACGCCACTTGCTGCGGCAGCTAAATCCACTCGTCAGGCCACGCGTATGCACAGCGGCGTCTTGCTCACGCTTGCAGCAGCCATCCTCGTTCACCACATTGCTTTGATTGCGCACGCAGCTACTGATGCCCCATTCCTTCGCTGCGGGATCACGGCTCCACCCGGAACCTCACCGGGAACGCCAGGGTGACCTGGTCCACACCGCGCACTGCGCCTTCCGGCGGCTGCACACTCCACCTCCAGGCCGCCTCTCGCGCTGCCTCATCCAGCACCGGGTGACCACTGCTGCGGGCCACACCGACATCCTTCACGCTGCCATCTGCCGCCAGCGTCACCGACAGCAGCACCAGCCCCTCCTGCTGCCCACGGGCGGCACTGGAGGGATAGCGGGCCGGATCGCGTTGCGCGCGCTCGACAAGCAACTTACCCAGCAGCATTATCGCCTGCTTCTCATCCCCCACAGCGGCCATGCTCACCTGCCCGGCAGGGGCTGGAGGGTTGAACTTCACGGTGACACGCCGTCGTTCGCCATCAGGCGGCACTTCGGCAACGTTCTTCCAATGCCGCGCGCCTTGTCGCGCCGCCTGGTCGAGCATTTCGTCACCACTGCTGCGCTCCACCAGCACCGAGGTGATGCGGCCGTCCTTCCACACGTCCAGCACCAATACCGTCCGGGTTGCAGTGCTTATACCCGGCTGCCCCAGGATGATCCCCGGCTGGTCATCGCGGAAACCCGCCGCCGGCAAATCCACCTGCACAACACCCCAGTTCTGCATGGGTGGAATCGATGGTGGCGAGGGCCGCGGTGAAAGCCACAGCCCTTCATCCATCGTCAGCTTGCCGGCCGGCGGCATTGCCTGCTCGGCTGATGCGGTGTCGACGCTCGCAGCAGGGGCTGCCGGCTTCGCCTGCCCGGCGACCAGCTGTGCCGCTCTGGCCTCCAGTATCTGCAAGCGCTTGCCCGACGCCTTCGTCAGCAGCGAGGTGACCACGCGCAGATCCGACCGCAGCAGAATCCGCTGCGTGGTGTAGGCATTGACGCCCGTGTCCGCGTCGGCCAGGCGCCCGGCCACAACCAGCGCCCCCAGGGCCAGCTCCTCGTCGCTGTCGGCGATGGTTGCGGCATAGGTCTTCCACAGCTCCGGCATCCCTGGTTCATAGGCGAACAGGGACTGCTGCAGGGCATGGACATCGCGCAGGCTGTTTTCCAGTTTCTCGGCCTGCTCTGCATCAATATCGGCCCCGGCATACCGCCACACCTGCAGATGCAGGCTGGACATGTCATCCAACAGCAACTGGATGCCGACCCCGCTGTTGGAACGTGACGATTCCCACAGGCGGCGCATCAGATCGCGTCGTTTCTGTCGGGTCTCCATCGAGGCCTGTTTGCTGCTTGGCGGCGAATCGAACGTGGCGCTGTATTCATCCCACAGTTGCTCATACCGAGCCCGGTCGTCCTGATTCCGCGGCCGGCGACGTGGCCACTGCTGTAGTTCTTCAAGCAGCATGTCGGCACGCTGCAGCTGACCGCGTGCCGCAGCACGTGCGATCTGCTCGACACGCTCGAAGGCATCACGCTCGTAGCTGTCGCGCGAGAACCAGTGCAGGCCCGCCGCGCTGCTGCGGGGCTCCATCAATGATTCGGTGCTGCCGCCACGCTCGGTACGCGACGACGAAAAGCTGGTGGCAAGCAGTGTCACGAACACGCCCAGCCCCAACATCCCTGCTGCCATCAGATAACTGCCCGACCTGTCCTGCCATGCCACACGCAACAGCGACAGCACCGAAACCGAACCGCCCAGCAACACACCGGCACGGAAGGCCAGCCTGCCGTCACTCAACTCACCGTGCGCGAACAGCTGCCCCAGCCAGGCGATCGTGCTGTAGACCAGCGCACCTATCCAGCCCCACAACGGGGCCAGCAGCAGCAACAGCGCTACGACAACAACAATGCCGATGAAAACCCTCATGGCCGTTTACTCAGGATCACCACCGGCACCGTGACGATGAAGATCAGGACCAACACCCCCAGCAACCCCGTCTGCGAACCCAGGGTCAATGCATCCCACCAACTGGGATCGGCCGCAGCGCTGTAACGCCGGAAAGCCGGCATGCCCCAGCCCATTACCCAGCCAAGCAGCAACGTGCCGATCACCGCCATCGTCACCCGCGTGCCGATACCGGGCGGGCCCAGCGGCTGCGCCGCCGGTTGGCCGGGTGCGGCCGCAGCGGTACGCGGAGCAGTTGCCGTGCCACGCTGCACATTGGCGCGGGGGCGCTGTTTGCCGGTGCTTTTGCGGCGCGTGGCATGCGAACGGGACGCACGCTCGGCCTTGCTCAGCAGCCCTTTGCGCATGCAGGCCGCACAGGGCATCTCGGCGAAATGCTGGTGCGTCCCATCCTTGCTGCACTTCACCAGCAGGCCGGCGCTGCGCCGCGCATACCCTTGCAGCAAGGCCGCCCATTCCGCTGCGGCAGGGCGCTGCAGCGCATGCTTGGAAAAGGCGCGGTCGAACATCTCGCGCAGCGGCTCGGGGAAGCCCTGATGGCCACTGACCGGCGAAGGCAGGATGCGCCGATTACCCGCGCCCCTGCCGTAGGCATACAGCTGCGCGGCAATACGTCCCGGCAGATCGCTGGGCAGGTTCTCCCCCTGCGGGCGCCCGCTGTACGGGTGCAGGCCCGAGTTGAGCAACTGGAACACCATCACCGCCAGCGCGAAGCGGTCCTGGGCCTCTTCCTCGCCCGGCTTCACGCCCCGCTGCTGGAACTCCGGCGCCAGGTAGTCGGTGGTCACCTGCCCCGCGGGAAAGCGCTCATCCCTGCCCTGGATGCTGAAACCATCACAGTCCAGCATCGCGATGAACAACGACTTGCGATAGAAGCGCACATTGAGTGGCTTGAGGTCCACGACATAGTGCTGCCGACGATGCAGCGCCGCCAGCATCACCGCCAGATTGGCGGCCAGCGCGGCCTTCGCTCCCAGCGTCGTGGGCAAGCCTGCGGCACGCGCCTGGCGCTCCTGCAGCACATGTTCCAGGTCACTGGTTGCAGCGATGTCGAGCACCGGCATGCTGAAACCGATAAAGCGCCCGTTGCGGTCCTGCAGCAGGCCAGTGGGCCAGGCAATCTGCACATGGCGGACGCCCTTCTCTTCCACGTCGGGAAGATCCGGGCTCAACGCCAGCATCGCCTTGAGCTTGCGCTCATACACGCGCAGGTCGACGTTGGGGTGATAAAGCTTGGCTACCTCGTCCGGGCGTTCCTTCAGCAGATAGACGCTGCCCGCGCCACCGCTCTTGATCAACGCACCCAGCGTCAGCGACGCCCGCCGCCCATCATGTATGACTTCACCACTGCGCACCGACACGGCGCTACACCGGCAGCGCCACCAGCAACGTCTTGTCGTCGCCGGTTATCTGGTCCGTGCGCGGATCGGCCAGCGTGGCCTGCAATGCCTCGCTGCCCTGCACGTCGCCAACACCCCGCAGGTAGCGCACCACGGGCGCGATGAAGGGCTGGAACAGATCGCTGCCATCGCGGGTCATCGCAAATGGCTGCACACCGTCGGACATCAGCACGATGGACCCGACATCGCCTTCGAAGCGCATCAGCCGTAGTTGCTGCTCCCAGTTGCTGCCGGTGACGAACCAGGTTTCGTTGGCATATTCCCCATTGGCGGGCAACGACACCGCCGTCGGCAGGGCGCTGTCGAACGCACAGGCGGCAACGCCATCGCCGACATGGAAGAACCATCCGCCGCCGGCATCGGCCACCACGCCAACCAGCGTGCAGGCGTGGTCAGCCAAGCGCAGCCCCTGCGATACCGACGCCATTGCCAATTCGCCGCGCGCATCATTCACCGCGCGCTCGATGATCTCCCGCATCGTCTCCACACCGAGGGTCAGTGGCCTGTCGCGCAACCGCGGATGCCGGGCAACGGCAGACACCACTGACGTGGCCACCTGCCTTGCGCCCACGTCGCTGTGCGAGGCCGAACCGGCGCCATCACACACCGCCGCAACCAGCACGGAACCCTCGCACGCCGAAGCAAACGCGTCCTGACAGGGTTGGCCGCGGTCCAGATGCGAGCGTCCGGTGGCAGAGGCCGCCACCACGCGCCAGCCCCTGTTCAAACTGGCGCTAGCGACCAGGTGTCGGTCGAAGGCAGCTGCACCTGGCCGCCCGGCGTCGAGTTGGACACCACCCGCATGCTCGCACTCAGCCACAGGAACAGCTCCTTGAACTGCAGGCCCTGCAACTGCTTCACCCCACGCTCGCCGTTACGGCTGAACTGGCCCAGCACCGTGGCGTCAGCCCCGCCCACGCCAATCGGGAACACTGCAACCCGGTTTTTCTCTTCGCTTTCGCGGCACAGCTGGGCGCTTGCCTCCCAGGCATCGGTGGGATGACCGTCGGACATCAGGAACAGCCATGGCCGCGTGTAAGCCACGCCCGCCGCGCGGAAGCGCGCCTTCTCGTCCTCGATCTCCTGCAAGGCCAGCTCCACGGCTGCGCCAGTGGGCGTGGTGCCATTGGCCGAGAGCCGCGGTGCGCTGAAATCCATCGCGTCACACCAGTCACCGACGACCGCGACATTGTCCATGCCGCCGTACTCGATCAGCAGCACACGCACGCGCTTGGCGGCGATGACATCAGACTTGAGCTGCTGTTCCAGCAGTTTCAGGCCGGCGTTCAACTGCTCGATGGGGGCGCCATCCATGCTGCCGGAGCAGTCCAGCACCAACACCAGCGGCGTGCGCTGCTCACTGTTGTCTACCAGCGAAACGTCGGGAATTCCTACTGCGGACATCAGGCCAAGCCTCCGTGCTCAAAGGGACGTCGTCCGGCGGAGTATAACAACAAGTCTGACACCCACTTTGACACCCGATTGTGTATGACCGGGCCCTCCGCAGCCCTGTCCTGGACGCCTTCACTTGCGGCACGCAGCTTCAGACCCCGCACCGTCTGAAACAGAGCCAGGGCAACTCAAAGCGAACTGCACGCTCGCACTGGAACGTAATAACGACCTTGCCATCGCGCATTGGCGCCCTGGGCTGAAGGACTGACGCTTCACACAGGCACGGGGCCGGGCGTGGAGTCTGCACCGGCACAAACAACAAGGGCACCATACGGCGCCCTCGTGTCCTGACCGGCAGCATGCACCTCAGTGCGTCGCCGCCGGGCTGCTTGCCTTGACACCCAGTTCCGCGAGCAGGTTCTGCCTGTAGGTATCGAAGTCGATGCCCTGCTCCGCCACTTCCGCATGCGCGGCATCCTTGAGTGCATCGGAGTACATGAGCCGCACGGGGGTGTCGTTGCGCTCATGCAGCTCGGCAGCGCGCATGATCAGCGCCAGCACGCGGGCGGCGCTGGTGGTTTCACCGGCGATCTTGCCGTCCATGCCCAGCACCCATTCCCCATCGCGACGGACAATGCCGGCCAGCAGCGTGCGGTGCTGGTCGCGCAGTTCCGCGTGCGGCTCCACCTTTGCCTTTGGCGCCGGATTGGCCTCGGCCTGGTTGCGCTCGCGCTCGGCCAGCTTCTTTTTCGCCTCGCGGCGGCCCTTGGATTGGATCGACATCGTTGAGTGCTCTCTACCGTCGCCGCTGATGGCGGCCTGTCTATTGTCCGCTGACGCGGGTCGTGATGGCGTCAGGACGCTTGTTCAGAACGCTGCGCACGCTGGCTCAGGCGCTCCCATTTCCACATGCCCCAGCTTCCAAGCCCGAACAGGCCTGCGCCGATGGCCAGCAGCAGCCCGCTCTGGCTGAGCAGCGGCGACAACACGCCGGCGATGATGGAGTTGGTCAGCAGCGTGCTGAAGGCCTGCATCGACGAGGCCGTACCGCGCTGGCGTGGGTACATGTCCAGGATCGCCAGGCTCAGGATCGGGAAGATCAACGCCACCCCGAACGAGGTCAGCGGCAACGACAACACCGCCCACGGCACGCTCATCTGCGGCGCCAGCGCGTTGTAGCCGACGTTGTAGAGCGTGGCCACCGCGATGCAGGCATAGCCGATGCGCACCGCGCGCGGGCCATCGATGCGACCTGCCGCGCGGCCCGAGGCATAGGCGCCCAGGGCCATGCCGCCGATGGTGGGAATGAACAACCAGGCGAACTGGCGCTCGTTCAAATGCAGCAGGTCCAGGATGAACGCCGGCGCCGAGGCGATGTAGAGGAACAAGCCACCAAAGCCGAACGAGCCCGCCGCGGCCAGCCGCAGGAAACGCGGGCTGCTGGCAATGCTGACGTAATCGCGCAGCAGACGTGCCGGGTGCAGTGACAGACGCGCATGCCGCGGATGGGTTTCGGGCAGCCACAGCTGGGTGATCAGCAGCAAGGCACTGGAGAAGGCAATCAGGAACCAGAAAATGCCCTGCCAGTTGCTCCAGCCCAGCAGCCAGCCGCCGATGATCGGGGCGATGGCCGGGGCAATGGAGAAGATCATCGACACCTGGCTCATCAGCCGTTGCGCGTCGTCACCGTCATACAGATCGCGGATGACCGCGCGGCCGATGATGTAACCCACGCCCGCCGACAGGCCCTGCAGCGCGCGGAAGAACAGCAGCGTTGCCATGTCAGTGGCCAGCGCGCAGCCCACCGAGGCGCCGATGAACACCACCAGCCCGCCGATGATCACCACCTTGCGGCCCAGTGCATCGGACAGCGCGCCATGCACCAGGCTCATCAAGGCATAGGCCAGCAGATAGACGCTGATGACCTGCTGCATCGCCAGCTTGTCAGCGCCCATATCGGCGCCGATCTGCGGAAATGCCGGGAATACGGCGTCAATCGCGAACGGGCCGAACATCGACAACCCGCCGACCAGCACGGCGATGCGGCGCAGCGAAACCTGTTTGCTAGCTTCCATGAGTTCCTGTGAAACAACGTGCGACGGCACCTGCACCGAGCGGGCGCAGGTGGGAAAACGAAAATGAACAGGGCCGGAAACCTGCGGCAGGGGCGGCCAAGACGGGTCGATTCATCCGGACGTTCAGCCGCTTCAGCCAGCGGTTCCGGTACCCCGGCCACCATGCGTGCGCCGCGCGGTACTCAAACCGGGACGCAGATGGTAATCCAAGCCGGTGCGCAGGTCTGCCCCGGGCTATAATCGCGCCGCTGCACGCAACACGGTGGGAGAAGCGGTTCACCCCGCTGCCGAAGGCGCAAACGCCCGTAAATCGCTCAGGCCCGATACCACCTGCATCAAAACTCTGGAGAGACCGGTTCATTCCGGCGCCGAAGGTGCACGAAGCGCACGATCCTCGTCGCGTGGCTTCCAAACTCTCAGGCAAAAGGACAGAGGGGCGCGAGGTAAGCCACCGGCTTGCCGGCTGCGGTGTCGCGTGCGCGGCACCCGGACGGCAGCGGGGCTGACCTGGCTCACCCGCCCTGCATGCCTTCTCCGGACGTCAGCCATGACCCATAACATCCCTTCGCTGCGCGAACTCGAACACAACTCGGCGTTCGTTGACCGCCACATCGGCCCCAACGACGCTGAAATCGCGCAGATGCTGCGCACCGTTGGCCATGATTCGCTGGAATCGCTCACCGATGCCATCGTGCCGGGCTCGATCAAGTCGCCGGCACCGCTGGCACTGCCCGAATCGCTGACCGAAGTGGACGCACTGGCCAAGATCCGCACCATTGCCGACAAGAACAAGGTGCTGCGCAGCTTCATCGGCCAGGGCTATTACGGCACCCACACGCCGAACGTGATCCTGCGCAACATCCTGGAAAACCCGGCGTGGTACACGGCCTACACGCCGTACCAGGCCGAGATTTCGCAGGGCCGCATGGAAGCGCTGATCAACTTCCAGACCATGGTCGCCGACCTGACCGGCATGGAAATCGCCAACGCCTCGCTGCTGGACGAAGCCACCGCCGCGGCCGAAGCGATGACCCTGGCCAAGCGTTCGGCCAAGTCCAAGTCCAAGACCTTCTTCGTGCACGACGCCGTGCACCCGCAGACGCTGGAACTGCTGCGCACCCGCGCCGAGCCGATGGGCATCGAACTGCAGATCGGCACCCCGGCTGAAGCGCTGACCGCCGATTCGTTCGGCCTGCTGCTGCAGTACCCGGACAGCCTGGGCCAGATCGGCGACTACAAGGCGCTGGTTGATGCGGTGCATGCGCGCCAGGGCCTGGTCGCCGTGGCCACCGACCTGCTGGCGCTGACCCTGATCGCCGCGCCCGGCGAATGGGGCGCGGACATCGTGGTCGGCAACAGCCAGCGTTTCGGCGTGCCGTTCGGTTTCGGTGGCCCGCATGCCGCCTTCATGGCCTGCCGCGATGCCTACAAGCGTTCGATGCCGGGCCGTTTGATCGGTGTGTCGGTCGATGCCGAAGGCAAGGCCGCGTACCGCCTCACCCTGCAGACCCGCGAGCAGCATATCCGCCGCGAGAAGGCCACCTCCAACATCTGTACCGCACAGGTGCTGCTGGCGGTGATGGCCTCGATGTACGCCGTCTACCACGGCCCGCAGGGGCTGCAGCGCATCGCCCGCCGCACCCACCGCCTGGCCGCGATCCTCGCCGCCGCACTGCGTGGCAAGGGCGTGGCGGTCGGCAACGACTTCTTCGACACCCTGCACATCACCGGCGTTGACTCGGCCGCACTGAAGGCCAAGTCCGAAGCGGCCGGCATCAACCTGCGCATCATTGACGCCGGCTCGGTCGGCATCAGCCTGGACGAAACCGCCACCCGTGCCGACATCGTCGCGCTGGGCCAGCTGTTCGGCGCCACGGTCGATGTGGACGCACTGGACGCCAGCACCGCCGACGCGCTGCCGAAGAGCCTGCTGCGCACCAGCGAGTTCCTGGCCCACCCGGTGTTCAACACGCACCACAGCGAGCACGAGATGCTGCGCTACCTGCGTTCGCTGGCCGACAAGGACCTGGCGATGGATCGCACCATGATCCCGCTGGGCAGCTGCACCATGAAGCTCAACGCCACCGCCGAGATGATCCCGGTAACCTGGCCGGAATTTGCCAACATCCATCCGCTGGTGCCGGCTGACCAGGCGCAGGGCTACAAGGAACTGATCGACGGCCTGGAAGCGATGCTGGTCGAATGCACCGGCTACGACGCAGTGAGCCTGCAGCCGAACTCCGGCGCACAGGGCGAGTACGCCGGCCTGCTGGCCATCCGCGCGTATCACCAGTCGCGTGGCGAAGGCCATCGCGACATCTGCCTGATTCCGGATTCGGCGCACGGCACCAACCCGGCCTCGGCACAGATGTGCGGCATGACCGTGGTCGTCACCAAGACCGACGCCAATGGCAACGTTGACGTGGATGACATCCGCCTCAACGCCGAGAAGTACAGCAGCCGCCTGGCCGCGATCATGATGACCTACCCGTCCACGCACGGCGTGTTCGAGGAAGAGGTCGTCGAGATCTGCGAGATCATCCACAAGCACGGCGGCCAGGTGTACACCGACGGTGCCAACATGAACGCCCTGGTTGGCGTGGCCAAGCCCGGCAAGTGGGGCTCGGACGTGTCGCACCTGAACCTGCACAAGACCTTCTGCATCCCGCACGGCGGCGGCGGCCCGGGCGTTGGCCCGTGTGCGGTCAAGTCGCACCTGGCGCCGTTCCTGCCGGGCAAGCTGGGTGACAACGGCCCGGTGGGCATGGTCAGCGCGGCCAGCTTCGGCAGCGCCTCGATCCTGCCGATCAGCTGGATGTACATCACCCTGATGGGCACCGCCGGCCTGCGCAAGGCCACCCAGGTGGCACTGCTCAACGCCAACTACATCGCCAAGCGCCTGGCCCCGCACTACAAGACGCTGTACACCGGCCGCAATGGCCTGGTGGCACACGAGTGCATCCTCGACGTGCGCCCGCTGGAGAAGACCTCCGGCATCGGCGCCGAGGACGTGGCCAAGCGCCTGATCGACTTCGGCTTCCACGCCCCGACCCTGAGCTTCCCGGTTGCCGGCACGCTGATGGTGGAGCCGACCGAAAGCGAATCGCAGCACGAGCTGGACCGTTTCATCGACGCGATGATCCAGATCCGCGAAGAAATCCAGGCCATCGAAGACGGCCGCCTGGACAGCGAGGACAACCCGCTCAAGAACGCACCGCACACTGCCGGTGCGGTGTCGGCCAGCGAGTGGACCCACGCTTACCCGCGCGAACTGGCCGCCTTCCCGCTGCCGTCGCTGAAGCTGCAGAAGTACTGGCCGCCGGTGGCACGCGTGGACAACGTGTACGGCGACAAGAACATCATGTGCGCCTGTATTCCGGTGGATGCCTACAAGGAAGATGTGGAAGCCTGACTGGCCCTGCGCGTCAACTGAGTGCTGATTGAAGAAAAGCCAGCCGGTGCGAACCGGCTGGCTTTTTTGTGGGTTTGAAGCGGCTGATGCCGACATTTCAAATTTGCCTGGGGCCGAATCGCGTTCGGCAGGTTTCTTTATTCGTGGAAGCGGCATCTTGCTGCAAAGCGCCCTCTCCCCAACCCCTCCCCCGCAAGGGGAGAGGGGCTTTGCCCACTGCAAGTTCAAGCATCGCTGGCAATTGCAGCTTGTTAGAGCCCCTCCCCTCGCGGGACGAAGAGGAGCGTTTGCGAACCATTGGTTCGCGATCCGATGAGTGCCCTTGCGTCAACGCAAGGGCCGGGGCGCGGAGCGGGGGTTGGGGAGAGGGGGAATGTTTCAACCCTCGAAGTCCGGCCACCTCACCACAAAAAAAACCCGCCAGCAAAGCTGGCGGGCGGGTGTGGCTGCTACACGGCGCGCGGGGGAGAGAGTCGCGCCGGTGCCGATCAAACAAACACGATCAGCCAAACACCTTGAAACGGGCTTCATCTCCCACGTAGGCCTTTTCGCCGAAAGCGCCCTCGTTGGAGCCGAACGGCATCTGCGCACGCAGGGTCCAGCTGGCCGGCACGCCCCAGGCTTCACGCACGGTTTCGTCCACCAGCGGGTTGTAGTGCTGCAGGCTGGCACCGATGTCGGCATCGGCCAGTGCCGTCCACACCGCGAACTGCGCCATGCCGTTGGACTGCTCGGCCCAGATCGGGAAGTTGTCGGCGTACAGCGTGAACTGCTCCTGCAGGCCCTTCACCACGTCGGTATCGATGAAGAACAGCACCGTGCCTGCACCCGCGGCGAAGCTGTCGATCTTCTTCTCGGTGCCAGCGAACGCATCGGCCGGGACGATCTTGCGCAGTTCATCCTTGGCACGGCTCCAGAACTTCTGGCTCTCGGCGCCGAACAGGATCACCGCACGCGAGGACTGCGCGTTGAAGGCCGACGGCGCTTCGCGCACGGCCTGCTTGATCAGGTGGGTGGTGTCGTTCTGGCCGATCGGCAGGTTTTTGCCGAGCGCGTACTGGGAACGACGCTTCTTGTACAGGGAGATGGCTTGGCTGCTCATGATCATTTCCTTAAAGGGAAGTAGGCCGGCGACACCGCCGATCCGTCTTGTTGGCGGCCATTCTATTTGCCAGCAAAATCAGAACAATCACTCAAAACCCAATAAATCGTTTCATTTTCAGAACAAATCGCACAGCACGATGCGCCGGTGCTGCCGTAGGAGCGGCTTCAGCCGCGAAACCAGGCATGCATCGCCCTTCGCACAACCAGCAATCGCACGCGTTCCCTGCTTCGCAGCTGCCCGTGCCACCAGGCAGCGTCGACGGACGGCCGCCCAGGGTCTCAATCGCCTTGATTCCATCCGCTTCGCAGCTCAAAACCACGGGCTATCAGCCGCAAACCGGCGCGAATGCCCGCCCCGCAAGGATTGCCGCCCACACCGCAATGCTGGGTTCCCGGATTGCATGCGCTGCGGTAACAGCCGCTGGCGATACTTCCCTGATTCCTGCAGGACGCAGTCCCCATGACGCTCAACGACTTCCCTTACCTGCATGGCTTCTCCGCCAACGAGCAGGCCCGGTTGCGCAAACAGGCGCGCCTGTTTGAACCGGCCATCTTTCACGACGTCGATTTCTGCAATGCACGCCACGTGCTGGAAGTCGGCAGCGGCGTCGGCGCCCAGACCGAAATCCTGCTGCGCCGCTTCCCTGACCTGCGCGTCACCGGCATTGACCTCAACGAACGCCAGCTCGCCGCCGCCAACGCGCACATGGCGCAGACGCCGTGGCTGCGCGAACGCTGCGAGTTCCAGCGTGCCGACGCCACCGACCTGCCGTTCGAGCCACGCAGCTTCGACGGCGCCTTCCTGTGCTGGGTGCTGGAACACGTGCCCTCGCCGGCCCGCGCCCTGGCCGAAGTACGCCGCGTGCTCAGCCCCGGCTCGCCGGTGTTTGTCACCGAAGTGATGAACGCCTCGTTCCTGCTCGACCCGTACTCGCCCAATCTGTGGCGCTACTGGATGGCCTTCAACGATTTCCAGATCGACAGCGGCGGCGACCCGTTTGTCGGTGCCAAGCTGGGCAACCTGCTGCTGGGCGGTGGCTTCCGTGACGTGCAGACACAGACCAAGACCGTGCACCTGGACAACCGCGAGCCGGCCCGGCGCAAGGTGATGTTCGCGCTGTGGGAGGAACTGCTGCTGTCAGCGGCCGACCAGTTGCTGGACGCCGGCAAGGTGGACGCGGCAACCGTGGAGGGCATGCGCCGGGAGTTCGACCAGGTACAGAACGACCCCAATGCAGTGTTCTTTTATTCCTTCGTGCAGGCCAGCGCCACGGTCTACTGAGTGCTGACGGCGGCAGCCGTGCCCTCGGGCGCGCGCCATATGCGTTGCCACATCTGCGCCAGCCGCTGCTTGAGAATGTCGCGGTTGCCGGCCTCACGGTACGCCGGCACCTGCTGGCGCGGGGCGATGGCCTGCCACTGGCCGCCCTGCTCGGCGGCCACGGCGAAGTTGAAGTTGTAGTCCGGCTCCAGCCCCATGCGCAGGTCGCTGAGCACCAGCTCGCCGTCCTGCACCTGGGCCCGCATGAAGCCGTGGTTGAACCATTGCAGCCGCTGTACCGCCGGGATCTCCCCGGCCTGGCGCAACGCCTGCACGTTCGACGGATAACCCTGGAACTGCATCGGCCCCTGGTCGGCCCACAACGAACGGTCGCCCACCACATAGCCTTGCGGTGTCATCGCCACCACGCGCCACAGCAAGGTGTTGAACGGCATCGGCACCGAGAAGCGTGGCGCTTCCCCCAGGCCCATCGCCGCCAGCGCCTGATCGGCTGCACGGTCCACCTGCGCCTTGGCCAGCAGCGACCAGCCCAGGTAACCCGTGCTCAACACCAGCCCGAGTACCAGCGCCCGTTGCGCCACCGGCCGTGCGCGGGCGAACCAGGCCACCGCACAGCCCAGCAGCAGCCACACCGTATACAAGGGGTCGATGATGAAGACGCTGGACCACATGGTCGGCGGCGGCATCAGCGGCCACCACAGCTGCGTGCCGTAAACCGTGAAGGCATCCAGCAGCGGATGGGTGACCAGCGCCAGCACCATCGCCCACCACCAGCGGCCCGGCGTCGCAGCCACTCGGCCATGGCCGAAGCGCTTGTACAGCCACCAGATCAGCGTGCCCAGCAACGGCAGCACGAACAGCGAATGGCTGAAACTCCGATGCACCGTCATCAGGCTCACCGGGTTGTCGGTGAACGCCATGATCAGCAGCCCATCGAGGTCCGGCAAGGTGGCCAGCGCCGCGCCGGCCAGCAAGGCCGCACGCCGATGGGCGGCCGGGGTGATGGCGGCGGCGATGGCGCCGCCAAGAACGATCTGACTAAGGGAATCCATGCGCCGATGCTAGCAAGCAGCCGCGCCGGCTGCTGGCTCAGGCCGCCTGTGCCGGCCGTTGCGGCGCGAGGCCAACAGGCGCCAGGCAGGCCAGGCTGCGCCCACCATGGTCGAGCAGACGCAGGCTGCCATCCGGGTCCTCGGCCAACGCGGTCAGGCTTTCCACCCAATCGCCGTCGTTGGCATAGACCAGGCCATCGCGCTCGACCAGCGCCGCGCGATGGATATGGCCGCAGACGATGCCGTCCAGCCCGCGCCGGCGCACATCGGCCAGCCCCGCCTGCACGAAACGCTCGATATAGCGCTCGGCCGCACCGCTCTGCCGCTTGAGGAACTCTGACAACGACCAGTAGCGCATGCCCAACCGCCGCCGCACCGCATTGAACAGGCGGTTGCCGGTGAGGATGCGGTAGTACAGCCAGTCGCCGAAGCGCTCCTGCAGTCCACCGAAATGGGTGGCGCCGTCGTAGTCGTCGCCATGCACCACCAGCCGGCGACGGCCATCAACGGTCGTATGGATGGCACGACGACGCACCTGCATGGCCGGCAGCATCAGCCCGCAGGTGCGGCGCAGCGGCGCATCGTGATTGCCGGGGATGTAGATGATTTCGGTGCCGGCACGACGCAGCGCATGCAGCGCCTCGATCACCTCGTTGTGCGCCTGCTGCCAGGTCGCGCGCTTGTGCGCCAGCCACCACAGATCAACGATGTCGCCGACCAGATACAGACGCTCGCAGCGCAGGCTGCCGAGGAAACGCGCCAGCTCGGCGGCATGGCAATGGCGCGCGCCCAGATGTGTGTCGGAGATGAACACTGCGCGCCGGTGCGGCGGCAGCACCGGCACCGCGCTCATGCCACTGCTCCGGCATCGCGCAGATAGCGTTTGCGCTTGTGCGGGCGGATGGCCTGCAGGTCCACCTCGATCAGCCCATCGATGGAATCGCTGAAATCCGGGTCCACCCCAAAGGCCAGAAAGCGCGCGCCGCCCGGTTCGCACAGGTCGGTGTACTGCCGATACAAGGTCGGCACGCTGGTGCCCAGCGTCGCCAGATTGGCCTTGAGCACGTCGAACGCCGCCTGCGCGTCCAGTCCGCCGAAGCTCGGCGGCGCGGCGAAGTACTGGAAGGGCCGGTTCGACTCGGCCAGGCTGCGGGCGGCGCCGTAGTACTGCTGGTAATAGGCCACCAGTTGCTCGCGCGCCTCGCGCGGCAACGCAGCGCTGATCGACACCGCGCCGAACAGGTAGCGCACGCACGGCTGGCTGGCGAGGTAGGCGCCGATGCCCTGCCACAGGTAGTCCAGGCTACGGCTGCCCCAGTAGTCGGGCACCACGAAGCTGCGGCCCAGCTCCAAGCCCTCGGCGATGCGCGGTATCGCGTCGTCCGAATAGCGGAACAGGCCGGCGGTATACAGCCCCTGCAGGCCGCTGCGGGCCAGCGCCGTTGCCCCGCGCATCACCCGGTAGGCGCCTGCAATGCGCTGGGCCGGCGCATCCCAGACCACGATGTGCTGGTAATGCGGGTCGAAGTCATCCAGATCACGGCTGCGGCCGGTGCCCTCACCCACTTCGCGGAACGTCAGCTCACGCAGCCGGCCCAGCTCCAGCAGCAGCGGTGAATCGGCGGCGCAGCGGGCCAGGCGGATCTGCTTGCCGTCGCCGGTCTGGCCCAGCAGTTCCGCCGCCTCGATGGCCTCCGCCAACTGTGCCGCTGGCAGCGGCGCGGCCAGTGGCTGCGGGCGCTGCACTGCCGCCCCTGTGGTCTGCGCTGCCGTGCCCAGCGCGTACAAGGCATCGCGCACCGCCTGCAGTTGCTGGCCGGGTTCCTGTTGCGGGTCCAACTGCATCAGCTGGCCAATCTGCAGCCGCAGCGGGCGTTTGCGGCGGGCGAACATCTCCCGCGCCAGCAGCGCCGTGCCAGCCGGCTTGAACATCGCCGAGGCGCCGTAGAACAGGGCCGAGTTGCGCGCCTGTACCCGTACCGGCAGCACCGGCGCCTGGCAGGCCCGGGCAAACCTGACAAAACCGCGGTTCCAGCGGCCATCGCGGATGCCCTGCAGCGACAGCCGCGAGACCTCCCCGGCCGGGAACACGATCACGCATTGCTCGGCCTGCAGCGCCTGTTCCACCGCCTGCAGGCTGGCCCGCTGTGCGCGGCCGCCGAGGATGCGGACCGGCAACAGCAGTTCACGCAGCGGCTCCAGCTCCAGCAGCATGTCGTTGGCGATGATCCGCACATCGCCGCGCACCTTGCCCACCGCATCCAGCAGGGCCAGCGCATCCAGCGCGCCGGAAGGATGGTTGGCGACGATCAGCAGCCGGCCCGTTGTCGGAATACGGGCCAGTGCCGTCGGCTCCACTGCGTAGGCGGCGTCCAGGAATCCCAGCGCGGCACTGACGAAGGCGAAGCCCTGCAGCCCGGCACTGCGCTGCAGGAAGGCGTCCATCTGCGCAAAACGCGACCAATGCCCAACAGTACGCAGCAACGGCCGGGCCAGGTGGCCACGCGGCCCGTGGAACCAGCCGGGGTAGCGCTGCTGCAGGCGATGCTCGATCCGATGCATGGCAAGGTCTCCCTGACGGCCCATTGGCCGGGAGCCTGCGCCCACCACAAGGCAGGCCGGTTGCGGATTTGCGGCAATTTGGTGACCCCGCCTTAACCGTATGGCAACAGCCGTATTGGCACTATTCCGTCAAGGTGCCGTCCGTGTATCATGCGCGCCCATCTTTCCATCCGAATCAAGGGATATATAGCCCGATGTCCAGCTACCTGTTCACCTCCGAATCGGTCTCCGAAGGCCATCCGGACAAGATTGCCGACCAGATCTCCGATGCGGTGCTGGACGCAATCCTGACCCAGGACAAGCGCGCCCGCGTTGCCTGCGAAACCCTGGTCAAGACCGGCGCGGCCATCGTGGCCGGCGAAGTCACCACCTCGGCGTGGGTCGACATCGAAGAACTGACCCGCAACGTGATCAACGCGATCGGCTACGACAACTCCAATGTCGGCTTCGACGGTCACACCTGCGCCATCATCAACATGCTTGGCAAGCAGTCCCCGGACATTGCTGCCGGCGTTGACGGCACCGACAAGAAGGCCAAGAAGCCGGAAGAACAGGGCGCTGGCGACCAGGGCCTGATGTTCGGCTACGCCTGCAACGAAGCCCCGGAGTTCATGCCGGCGCCGATCTACTACTCGCACCGCCTGGTCGAGCAGCAGGCCAAGATCCGCAAGAAGAAGAACTCGCCGCTGCCGTGGCTGCGCCCGGACGCCAAGAGCCAGGTCACCCTGCGCTACGGCCAGGACGGCAAGATCGAAGGCCTGGACGCTGTGGTTCTGTCCACCCAGCACGACCCGGGCGTGAAGCAGAAGGACCTGGTCGAGGCCGTGCGCGAGCACATCCTCAAGCCGGTGCTGCCGAAGGCATGGCTGGACAAGCTGCCGAAGAACAAGGTGCACATCAACCCGACCGGCATCTTCGTGATTGGCGGCCCGGTGGGCGACTGCGGCCTGACCGGCCGCAAGATCATCGTCGACACCTACGGCGGCATGGCCCGTCACGGTGGCGGTGCGTTCTCGGGCAAGGATCCGTCCAAGGTTGACCGTTCGGCCGCTTACGCTGCCCGTTACGTCGCCAAGAACGTGGTTGCCGCCGGCCTGGCCGACAAGTGCGAAGTGCAGGTCTCCTACGCCATCGGCGTGGCCGAGCCGACCTCGATCTCGGTCACCACCTTCGGCACCGGCAAGATTCCGGACGCACAGATCGAGAAGCTGATCCGCGGCCACTTCGACCTGCGCCCGTACGGCATCATCAAGATGCTGGACCTGATCCACCCGATGTACCAGCAGACCGCTGCCTATGGCCACTTCGGCCGCAAGCCGAAGGAATTCTCGTACGTCGACGGCGACGGCAAGACCCAGAACGCGACCGCCTTCTCCTGGGAGAAGACTGACCGCGCCGAAGCCCTGCGCAAGGCTGCAAAGCTGAAGTAAGGCTGCGAGAGCGTTTGATCGAGAAAGGCCGCCCGCAAGGGCGGCCTTTCTTGTTTTCGGTTTTGGCTCTTGCTTCGGCTTGGGCTTGGGCTTGGGCTTGGGCTTTTGCTTCAGCCCTTCTCCCGCTTGCGGGAGAAGGTGCCCGCAGGGCGGATGAGGGGGCTGTGGCTGTGGTTGGTGCTAAAGCAAATACGATAAGCAAAAGCGATAGGCAAAAGCAGAGCTCCCCTCATCCCAACCCTTCTCCCGCAAGCGGGAGAAGGGCTAAAGCAACTGCAACGGCACCAACAACTACAAAGGCAAAGGCAACTGCACCAGCAACGGCAACCCCAACCGCCACCGCCACAGCCACAACAACAGCCACAACAACAGCACCCGCAACAGCAGCAACAGCCACAGCAACAAGAGCAAAAAAGCCATCGCAGCAGTCCCAGCACTGAAATACCCGTGCGACCGCCCCCCCCGCGCACTCGACACAATCAAAAAGCCAGCCTCCCCGGACAACACCCACCCACCACCCATCTGCCAGCCACTCTGTCCCTCCCCTGCGCCAATGCACTACCATCGCCCGCATGGGAAAGGATGACCGCCGACCAATTGCCGCCCGTTCCACCGGCTGGGCCCGTGCCCTCAGCGCCGCGCTGGCACGCTCTTCCGTTACACCGAACCAGATTTCGGTGCTCAGCATCTTCTTCGCCGCTGGCGCTGCTGCCGCGCTGCTGTACTGGCCGGGTATTCCCGGGCTGATTGCCTGTGCCGTCGGCATCCAGCTGCGGCTGATCTGCAACCTGCTCGACGGCATGGTGGCGATGGAAGGCGGCAAGCAGACCCCCACTGGCGCGCTGTACAACGAATACCCGGATCGCATCGCCGACTCGCTGCTGATCGTCGCCCTTGGCTATGCCGCCGGCCTGCCCTGGCTGGGCTGGCTGGGTGCCCTGCTCGCCGCCTTGACTGCCTATGTGCGCCTGTCCGGTGCCAGCCTCGGCCTGGCGCAGGATTTCCGCGGGCCGATGGCCAAGCAGCACCGCATGTTCGTGCTGACCCTGGCCTGCGTGCTGGCCATCGTCGAACAGCTCACCACGCGCACGGCCCATGTGCTGCCGACCGCAGCGGTGGTCATTGCCGCCGGCTCGTTGCTGACCTGCATTACCCGCACCCGCGCCATCGCCGCGCAACTCAAGGCCCGGTCCTGATGCTCTCAAGCCTGTTGGTCGCCGCCGTCAAAGTCTTCATTGGCGCCTATCCACGCTGGATAGGCAGCCGCCCCACCGACACGCAACGCATCTACTTCGCCAACCACGCCAGCCATCTGGATACGGTGGCGCTGTGGTCGGCGCTGCCGCCGGCGCTGCGCGAACACACCCGCCCGGTCGCCGCGCGCGACTACTGGAGCAAGGGCGTGCGCAAGGTCATCGCCGACAAGGGCTTCAATGCGGTGTTGATCGAGCGTGACCGCAGCAAGTGCGCAGGCGATCCGCTGCAGCCGCTGCACGATGCGCTGGATGCCGGCGATTCACTGATCCTGTTCCCGGAAGGCACACGCAACCACGAGCCGCTGCCGCAACCCTTCAAGGCCGGCCTGTTCCATCTGGCGCAGCAGTACCCGCATGTGGAGCTGGTGCCGGTGTACCTGGACAACGCGCGCCGCGCCCTGCCCAAGGGCAGCATGGTGCCGGTGCCACTGGTGTGCACCGCCCGTTTCGGGGCGCCGCTCAGCCGCATCCCCGATGAGGACAAGGCGCAGTTCCTGGAACGTGCCCGCAACGCCGTGGTGGAACTGGCATGAACAACGTCTTCCAACAATTGCCCCTGGGCAGTTTCCTGCAGCAGGCCATCGACCGTGCCCCGCCCAGTTTCTGGTGGATGATCGGCGGCGTGATCGGTGTGCTGGTACTGGCCAGTGTGATTGGCTTCATCCTGGGCCGGGTCAAACCTGGTTCGGTGGTAGACAACCTCAACGCCCGCATCCGCGCCTGGTGGGTGATGGCCGCGGTGCTGCTGTTCTGCTTCCTGCTGGGCAAGATCGCCACGCTGGTGTTCTTCGGCCTGCTGTCGTTCTTCGCGCTGCGTGAGTTCATTTCGCTTACGCCGACGCGCCGCGGCGACCATCTTGCGCTGTGCCTGTGCTTCTACATCGCCATCCCGCTGCAGTACTGGTTGATCGGCATCGACTGGTACGGCCTGTTCGTGATGTGCATCCCGGTGTATGGCTTCCTCGCGCTACCGGCGATCTCGGCCCTGTCCGGTGACACGGAGAACTTCCTGGAGCGCAACACCAAGATCCAGTGGGGCGTGATGCTCACCGTGTTCTGCCTCAGCCACGCGCCGGCGCTGATGCTGTTGCGCATCCCCGGCTACGAGGGGCAGAACCTGATGCTGTTGTTCTATCTGCTGCTGGTCGTGCAGTTGAGCGACGTGCTGCAGTACGTGTTCGGCAAGCTGTTCGGCAAACACCTGCTTGCCCCCTTGGTCAGCCCGTCCAAAACGGTGGAGGGCCTGATCGGCGGCGGCCTGGCGGCCACCGGCGTCGGCGCGGCACTGTACTGGATCACGCCATTCTCGCCGCTGCAATCGGCCGCACTGTCGCTGCTGATCGTGATCTGCGGCTTCCTGGGCGGGCTGGCGCTGTCAGCGGTGAAGCGCAGCCTTGGCGCCAAGGACTGGGGCGAAATGATCGAAGGCCACGGCGGCATCCTCGACCGGCTGGACTCGGTGGTGTTCTCCGCGCCGGTGTTCTTCCATGTGGTGCGCTACAACTTCCAGTAAGCCAGCTGTAGTGCCGAGCCATGCTCGGCAGAGGCTCTACCGGGAGCGCCCCTTGCCGAGCATGGCTCGGCACTACCAGCAGCCAGATTCCTGATGGTGCCAGCAGATGCTCGGCCCGCTGCAACCCCAGCCAAGCATCACCCGGCACGACGGTGTAGCCTGCCCTTCCCGCAGTTGCACTCGCCGCCATGAACGAACACAAGCACCACCAGTTGTCGATGACCGTGCTGATGACCCCGGAGATGGCCAACTTCTCCGGCAAGGTTCATGGCGGTTCCATCCTGCGCCTGCTCGACCAGGTTGCCTACGCCTGCGCCAGCCGCTATGCCGGCAATTACGTGGTGACGCTTTCCGTGGACCAGGTGATGTTCCGCCAGCCCATTGCGGTGGGTGAGCTGGTTACCTTCCTGGCTTCGGTGAACTACACCGGCACGTCATCGCTGGAAGTGGGCATCAAGGTCGTTGCCGAGGATATCCGCAAGGCCAGCGTGCGCCATGCCAACAGTTGCTTCTTCACCATGGTGGCGGTGGACGATGACGGCAAGCCGACGCCGGTGCCCACGCTGCAACCGGAAACCAGTGACGAAAAACGCCGCTTTGCCGCGGCACAGATCCGCCGCCAACTGCGCCAGGAGATGGAACAGCGGCACCTGGAACTGCTGAAGAGCAATCCCTCGGGTGAAGCGGACTTCTGAAGCCCGCCAGCAGCGGCGCACGCTGCAAAGCTGGCAATGCCTGCAGAGCTACCCCTCCCCTACGCCTTCGGCGCAAGGGAGGGGGTAGCAGCAATCAACCAGTGTTCTGCACGCCTTGCGAGACACCGTTTACGCAGGCGACCAGCGCACGCAGCAGGCCTTCATCCTCCCGCCCGCTGGCACGCCAGCGCTGCAACAGGTCTACCTGCAAAGTGCTGATCGGGTCGATGTAGGGGTTGCGCAGGCGGATCGACAACGCCAGGCGCGGGTCGTGCTCCAACAACTCCTGTTGGCCACTCAGGCGTTTGACCCAATGCGCGGTCAATGCCAGTTCTTCGCGGATCAGCGGGAAAAAGCGCTCGTGCAAGGGGCCCGCCAAACGCGAGAACTGTTCGGCGATATGGATGTCGCCCTTGCTCAACACCATCGACATGTCGTCGAGGAAGGTCTCGAAGAACGGCCAGTCGTGCGCCATCTCGCGCAACAGGGCTTCGTGCCCGGCATCGGCAGCCGCCTGCAGGCCACTGCCCACGCCGAACCAGCCGGGAATCACCGCCCGCGCCTGGCTCCAGGCAAATACCCAGGGAATCGCGCGCAGGTTGCTCAGCGCTGCGTCCTGCCCCAGCCGCCGTGAAGGGCGCGACCCCAGCGTCATCCGCTCGATCACATCAATCGGCGTGGCCTGGCGGAAATAATTCATGAACTCGGCATCGCCGACGAATGCCCGGTACGCATGCGAGCTGCGCTCGGCTACCAGCGCCATGACCGGCTTCCACGATTCCTCACGCGGCTCGGCTTCGCGCGGCCGCAGGCTGGCACGCAGCACCGCACCGGCCGACTGTTCCAGCGAACGCAGCGCCAGCGCGCGGATGCCGTACTTGCGGTGAATGACCTCGCCCTGCTCGGTCACGCGCAGGCGGCCACCGATGCTGCCGCGCGGCGATGCATTCACCGCGTGCGTGGTCTTGGTGCCGCCGCGGCTGATCGAACCACCACGGCCGTGGAAGAACGTCAGCTGCACGCCAAACGCGTTGGCCACCTCCGACAGTTCCACCTGCGCCTGCTGCAGCCCCCAGCGCGACGCGGCAATGCCACCGTCCTTGCCGCTGTCCGAATAACCCAGCATCACCATCTGTACGTCATTGCGTGCGGCCAGGTGCGCGCGATACACCGGGTCGGCCAACAGGTCACGCAGCGTTGCCGTGCCATGCCCGAGGTCATCCACGGTTTCAAACAACGGCGCGATATCCAGCGGCACCGCGTTGCCGGCATCGAGCAAGCCGCCACGCCGCGCCAGTGCCAGCACCGCCAGCACGTCGCCACGGTCATGCGCCATGGAAATGATGTAACTGCCCAATGCATCGGCACCGTGGCGGCGACGTGCATCGGCCAGCGCGGCCAACACCTTGTCCAGGCGTTGGCCTGCCTCATCGGCACCGTTTGCCAGCACGGCCTCGCCGGCTGCATACGGTGCAAGCAACTGCGCGCGTGCAGCGCCGTCCAAGGCATCGAATGCGTCCTGGCCACCCAGCACTTCGGCCAGGGCACGCGAGTGCACCCTCGACTCCTGTCGCACATCCAGGCGGGCCAGATGGAAACCAAACGTGCGCACGCGCCACAGCAGGCGGCGCACCGAGAACCAGCCGGCGTGCTTGCCCTTGTTTGCTTCCAGGCTGTCGAGGATCAGCTGGATGTCACCAATGAACTCTTCTGGCGATGCATACGCACCCGGCGCATCTTCCATCGTGGCCTGCAGGCGTGCGCGCATGCGGTCGTTGAGCAGCCGGTACGGCATGTCGGCATGACGCGGGCGCGATTCAACGTTCGGCAGCAACCGGCGGTATTCGGCCACACGCGCCACGACGGCATCGCTGACGCCCACCAGTTCCGTGGACTGGCTGAGCAGGCTGGCGAGCTTGAGCATGTCCTTGATGTACAGATCCAGCACCGCCGCACGCTGTGCATTCAAGGTGGCGGTGATGGTGCCGGCGTCCACATTGGGGTTGCCGTCCATGTCACCGCCCACCCACGTTCCAAACCGCAGCAGGCGCGGCAACGGCACCGTGCGCCCCCAGGTGTCGCGCAATGCCTGCTCCAGCGATTCATAGAACACCGGGATCACCCGGTACAGCACGCGGGTGAGATAGAAGCCAACATGCTCGCGCTCGTCATCGACCGTGGGCCGCACCGGCGAGGAATCCGTGGTCTGCCACGATGCGGTCAGCGCCATGCGGAAGCGTGCGGCATCGACGGCCTGCTCGCCCGGCGTGCGCTGGCCGTCGAGGTTGTCGACCAGCGAAGCCACCATCAGTTGTTCTTTTTCCAGCAGCGCGCGACGCACGGCTTCGGTGGGGTGCGCGGTGAATACCGGCTCGATGTCGATGCGCGGCAACCACTGCGCCAACTCTTCCAGCGACACGCCCTGCGCCTTGAGTGCGAGCAATGCGTCATGCAGGCCATCGGGTTGCGGACGCTTGGTGCCTGCGCGCTGGTAATCCCGGCGGCGCCGAATGCGGTGCACGCGCTCGGCGATGTTCACCACCTGGAAGTAGGTACTGAACGCACGCACCAGAGCCTCGGCTTCACGCGGCGAGCGGCCGGCCAGTTGTGTGCTCAGCGAGAGCAGGGGCGCCTGGCTTTCGCGGCGCGCGATGGCCGCGGTGCGCACGTCCTCGACTTCATCAAGGAAGCCGGGCGAAACCTGCTCGGAAAGAAGATCGCCAACCATCGTGCCAAGGCGACGCACATCGTCGCGCAACGGAAGGTCGGGGGTAGCGAAGACAACGCTGCTGCGGTACTCGTTCATCTAAGACGGAGAGCCTGGAGAGCGGAAACCCGTCAAGCCTACCGCAAAAATCAGCACAATTTTGCAGCGCACCAAATCTGAAACAGTTGCATTTGAATGTTGTCTAGCGCCTGTCCCTCTGGACAGAAACGCATGTTTGATCAGCCAGTTTGTGGACATGCCGAAATGGCTACGCTCCACCTGTAGTGGGGGGGGGGGGGGGGGGGGTTGGGGGGCCGGCGGGGGGGCGGGGGCCCCCCCCCACGACAGATGAGCTGCGAAAGCTACCCCTCCGCAACCCTCCCCTTCGCTACGCGAAAGGGAGGGGGCGCATTGTCGCCATCCACTGCGTGCGAAAAAGCTGTCTTGCCCCTCCCCTTGCGTACGCAGCACGCAGGGGGAGGTTGGGAGGGGATGCTCCTCTTTCTCAGCGCTTCGCTTCGCCGGCCTTCGGTGCGGCCAGCCACTTGTCCAGCCAGTCCTCGCTCTCGGCCAGCATGGTCATGATCGATTCGCGTGCGCGATACGCGTGCGACTCGTTGGGCAACATCACCAGTCGCGAGGTTCCGCCCAGGCCCTTCACCGCGGCGAACATGCGTTCACTCTGGATGGGGAACGTACCGGAATTGTTGTCTTCCTGGCCATGGATGAACAGGATCGGGTCCTTGATCTTGTCCGCATGGTTGAACGGAGACATCTTCAGGTACACGTCCTGCGCCTGCCAGAAATTGCGTTCCTCGGCCTGGAAGCCGAACGGCGTCAAGGTGCGGTTGTACGCACCCGAGCGCGCGATGCCCGCCTTGAACAAGCCCGTGTGCGCCAGCAGGTTGGCGGTCATGAACGCACCGTAGGAATGCCCGCCCACGGCGATGCGTTCGCGATCACCGACGCCGCGCTTGACCACTTCATTCACCGCCGCCTCGGCACTGGCGACCAGTTGCTGGACATAGGTGTCGTTCGGCTCGGCATCGCCCTCGCCGATGATCGGCATGGTCGGGTTGTTGAGCACCACATAACCCTTGGCCAAAAATGCCTGCGGGCCCCAGTAGCTGACCGCGTTGAAACGGTACTTGGAGCCGCTCACCTGGCTGGCGTCTTCGGCGGATTTGAACTCGGCCGGGTACGCCCACATCAGCACCGGGCGCGGACCGTCCTTCTTCGGGTCATAACCCGGCGGCAGCAACAGGTCAGCGGTGAGTTCAACGCCGTCGTTGCGGGTGTAGCGGATCTGCTCCTTCTTCACCCCACGCAGCTGCGGCAGCGGGTGTGCGAAGTGGGTCAGTTCCACCGGCGCTGCATCGGCGCTCAGACCGCGCGCAAACAGGTTGCCCGGGACATCGTTGGATTCGCGGTAGGTGAGGATGCGTGCGTTGCCGCCTTCGATGATCGACAGCGGCATTTCGTAGTACGGCGCCTGCGAATGGAACAGGCGTTCGCTTTGGCCGCTTGCCAGGTTGACGCGGTCCAGGAACGGACGGTCGCCTTCAACCGAAGCACCCTTGCCGATGCGATAGAAGCTGTTGCCGTCGGCACTGAGCTGCAGGCGCGCACGGCCGGCATCATCGGCCTGCAGCACCGGGTCGCCCGGATCCGCATAGCGGTCATCCTCCGAGCGCTCGGACAACAACACCGGCGCCTGCTGCAGATTGTCCGGGCTGATCTTCCACTGCTTCACCTGGCGGCTCTTCCACCAGTATTCGTCCAGCAGGGCGACATCGCCGCTGCTCCAGGTGATGCCCGCATAACGCGAGCCCAGCTGCGCCAGCGTGACCGGCGGCTTCTCGAACGGTGCGGCCTGCATCAGCACCGCGTCGCGGATGGCGGTTTCGCGCGCGGGGTCGCCGCCGTCCTGTGCCTCGGCCCAGACCAGCATGGCCGGTGCATCGGCGCGCCAGCTGATCGATCGCACGCCGGTCGGCACCGCGTCATTGCCGGTCGGCAGGCCATCCACCAACGGCAGCCGGGCGACGGTGTGCACCAGCTTGCCCTGCGCATCCAGCACTTCGATATGGCGCGGGAAACGGCTCACCGGCACCGCATAGGAGAACGGCCGCTCCACGCGCTGGCTGAGCAGGTACTTGCCATCGGGCGAGGACGACAGCCCCAGGAACATTCCCGGCGCCCCCACCGGCGTGGCCTGGCCATTGATTGCAACGCGGACCGGCTGCGCCTTGAGGAAATACTCAAACACGCGCGCGTCGTCTTCGTTCTTCAGCAGATCCTGGTAGGTACGCACCGTGCGCACACCCTGACCGGCGACGGTTTCCTGCACCGCCGGGCCGGCCGGTACGCCCTTGCTTTCCGGCGGCGCTCCCCGCCCCGCCGGGCGCTGCAGCACCAGCAGGGCACCGCTGCCCGGCAGCCAGGCGTAGCCATTGCCGACGATGCTGTTCAGGTTTTCGGCCACGCGGCGGGCGCTGGCTGACTCCACGTCCACCAGCCACAGTTCATTGGCGCCTGTGGCCGGGTTCAACTGATTGAAGGCCAGGTATTTCTGGTCCGGCGACCACGCCAGCGAGGCCACCGACAAGGGCTGCGGCAGGCCACTGATCTGGCGCTCGGCACCGTCGGTGGTGGAAGCCAGCGACAATTTGTTGCCGAACGAGAAGCGGCTGTCCGATACGCTCCTGGGGTTGATCCGCAGGCCGCCGAGCTTCAACTCCGGGGCCGCCACCTGGGCAATGGACGGCAGTGCCGGGGTCTGCAGCAGCGCGGTCAGGTCGCGCCTGGGCGACAGGTACAGGCCGGGCGCACGCGGGGCGTCCACAACGGCCTGCAGTGCCGCCGAAGGCAGGCGATAGCCTTCGCCCTGCTGGGCCGCCTTCTGCGTTGCCGGCGGGGTCAATGCCATCACCGGCGGCACTGCCAGCAGCAGGCCGGCGCACAGCACCAGTACAGCCGAAGCCCGTTTGGCGCGACGGGCGGGGAATGTGTTCATGGCAATCCTCAACAACGGGGCAATTGGCCAACTTAACAATCTCTGTCGCCAATCTCATCTGCCGTTGGTTGGGCCACGGCTGTCACAGCGCTGCCGCGATATAATGCGCGGCCCGTTCCGAGGGGCGCTGCGACCGTTGAATGGCTCCTTCCGCACCTGTCCGTGCGGGCATGCCCACCGGCCAGGCTCGGACGGCTTTCATGCAACAACGGCGCCCGGCGAACGCGAGCCTGCTCGCACCACACCGGAGCTTTGAATGAACGCTGTTGCACAGACCTTCTCGCAGGAAGGTGACTACAAGATCCGCGACATCACCCTGGCCGACTGGGGCCGCAAGGAACTGGATATCGCCGAGCACGAAATGCCGGGCCTGATGTCGATCCGTCGCAAGTACCAGGCCGAGCTGCCGCTCAAGGGCGTGCGCGTGACCGGCTCGCTGCACATGACCATCCAGACCGCAGTGCTGATCGAGACGCTGAAGGACATCGGCGCCGACGTGCGCTGGGCCTCGTGCAACATCTTCTCGACCCAGGACCACGCCGCTGCCGCCATCGCCGCCACCGGCACCCCGGTGTTCGCGTGGAAGGGCGAGTCGCTGGAAGAATATTGGGACTGCACGCTCGACGCGCTGACCTTCACCCTGGCCGACGGCACCCTGACCGGCCCGGAGCTGGTGGTCGACGACGGCGGCGACGTGACCCTGCTGATCCACAAGGGCTATGAGCTGGAAAACGGCAGCAACTGGGTCAACGAGCCGGCGTCCTCGCACGAAGAACAGGTCATCAAGAACCTGCTCAAGCGCGTGGCCACCGAGCGCCCGGGTTACTGGGGCCGTGTGGTCAAGGACTGGAAGGGCGTCTCCGAAGAGACCACCACCGGCGTGCACCGCCTGTACCAGCTGGCCCAGGCCGGCACCCTGCTGATCCCGGCGATCAACGTCAACGACTCGGTCACCAAGAGCAAGTTCGACAACCTGTACGGCTGCCGCGAGTCGCTGGCCGACGGCCTGAAGCGCGCGATGGACGTGATGCTGGCCGGCAAGCTGGCCGTGGTCTGCGGCTACGGCGACGTCGGCAAGGGCTGCGCCGCCTCGCTGCGTGCCTACGGCGCGCGCGTGGTGGTCACCGAGATCGACCCGATCTGCGCACTGCAGGCGGCGATGGAAGGCTTCGAGGTCAACACCATCGAATCCACCCTGGGCCGCGCTGACCTGTACGTCACCACCACCGGCAACAAGGACATCATCCGCATCGAGCACCTGAGCGCGATGAAGGACCAGGCCATCGTCTGCAACATCGGCCACTTCGACAATGAAATCCAGGTCGATGCGCTGGTGGGCTACAAGGGTGTGCAGCACGTCAACATCAAGCCGCAGGTGGACAAGTACATCTTCCCGAACGGCAACGCGATCTTCCTGCTGGCCGAAGGCCGCCTGGTCAACCTGGGCTGCGCCACCGGCCACCCGAGCTTCGTGATGTCCAACTCGTTTGCCAACCAGACCCTGGCACAGATCGACCTGTGGGCGAACAAGGACAGCTACGAGAACAAGGTGTACCTGCTGCCGAAGAAGCTGGACGAAGAAGTGGCCCGCCTGCACCTGGAGAAGATCGGCGTGAAGCTGACCACCCTGACCCAGGAACAGGCCGACTACATCGGCGTGCCGGTGGAAGGCCCGTTCAAGCCGGACCACTACCGCTACTGATCGGCAAAGCATCTGCTTTTGCTCAAGCCCCTCTCCCGTTTACGGGAGAGGGGTTGGGGTGAGGGGCGCCTCAACGCCCACCAAGCCGTAGCGATGAGGAACGCGTCGCCACGCGCCCTGAAGGCGAACGATGGAAAGCTCCCCCTCATCCGCCCCTTCGGAGCACCTTCCCCTGCAGTCCCTCACGCGGGAGAAGGAAGAGGGCGCTGGCCGACGCAATGCAACACCAGAACGGGCGCCGCAAGGCGCCCGTTCTGTTTGCGGCACAATCAGCCTTTCGCAACTGATTGCCGTCTTCATGACTCCGCATGTCCCCGATACCATCGCCGACCAACTCGGCCTTGCCTGCAAGGCGATCGAGCAACGGCTGGCGAACAACCTGCTTGCCATCCACCTCTACGGCTCCGCACTCGACGGTGGCTTGAAGCCCAGCAGCGACATCGACCTGCTGGTGATCGTGGCGCAAGCACCCGATGAAGCCACCTTGCGGAATCTGCAACGCCAGCTGTTGGCCATCTCCGCGCCCCCCGGCCAACACCCACAGCTGCGCGCCCTCGAAGTAACGGTCATCGCACGCGATCACCTCACGCCCTGGCGCCATCCGGCACGGCGTGAACTGCAGTTCGGCGAATGGCTGCGCGCGGACATCCTGGCCGACAGGCTCGAACCGCCCACGACCGATCCCGACCTCGCCATCCTGCTGACCAAGGCGCACCGGCACAATGTCGCCCTGTACGGCCCCGCCATCGGCAAGCTGCTGGATCCGGTCCCGCGCCGGGATTTCGTCCAGGCATTGAACGACACCGTGATGCAATGGAACACACCCGATGACTGGCGCGGCGACGAAATCAACATCGTGCTGGCATTGGCGCGCATCTGGTACAGCGCACGGACCGGCGACATCGCGGCCAAGGACGTTGCCGCCGACTGGCTGCTGCAACACCTGCCCGCCGAGCATCACGCCATCGTTTCGCAGGCGCGGCAAGCCTATCGCGATGGCCGCCCCGCCACGTTGCCGGATACAGCGCTGGCCGCATTCATCCACTTCGCCAAAACCCACATCACCGGCATCCTCGGACAAGCGCAGAATTGAGTCGCCGAGACAACGCATTTCAACCATCATTCCCACTGTGTCATCCCGCAGGAAACAGCAATGACCAGCGATAAAGTCCAGGGCCCGGCCTCGTACTTCCCGTCCATCGAGAAAACCTACGGCAAGCCGGTCACGCACTGGTTTGCGCTGCTGGACACGGTCAAGGAAAAGAAACACATGGAACAGGTGGCCTTCCTCAAGGAACAGCACCAGATCGGTCACGGCCACGCCAACGCACTGGTCGCCCATCACCGTGCGCAGCGCGGCGGCTGAACCCACCGGCCCGCATCCACATCCCCTCGCCCGCCTCCTGCGGGCCGCTTTCGAGAACCACGCCATGCAGTCACGCATCATCGAACGTCCCGGCTTCACCGTTGTCGGGATGGAATACCTGTTCCGCGACGGCGACGAGGGTTTCGGCCAACTGTGGGAGCGTTTCATCCCGCGCGAGAACGAAATCACCGGCAAGCGGGAACCTGCGGTCAGCTACGGCGTCTGCGTTCCACGCGCCGATGGTTGGCTGCAATACGTGGCCGGCTTCGAGGTCGAGGACGATGCGCCGGTGCCGGCAGGCATGGTCCGCATCCAGGTACCGGCACAGCGCTATGCCGCGTTCACCCACATCGGTACGGCGGCGCAGATCGGCACCAGCTTCAAGACCATCATGGATCACCTGCTGGAGGAACATGGATTCCAGGCCTGTGATGGCGTGGACTTCGAGCGCTACGACCAACGGTTCGACGACCCGTTCGACCCTGCCTCGGAAATGGAGCTGTACATCCCCATCCACTGAGCCACGACCGCACGCCGGCCCCGCAATACCGCAATGGAAGCGCACACAATGAACGAGCAAGACGAAGCACTGCAGGAACTGCACGAACGCGCCTACGCAGCCGTGGACGCGGGGGAACTGGCCGAGGCCGCACGCGACTTCGCCGCCTTGCTGGAACGCGTTCCCGAAAACCCGTACTACCACTACATGCAGGGGCTGGTGCACAAATACCTGCTGGATTGGCCGATTTCGCTCCGGCACAACCTGCAGGCCATCGCGCTCTCAGATGAATTCAGCCAGGCCCAGCACTGGAATGCGGCCATCGCCGCGACCGCACTGGGCGACTGGGAAACCGTTCGCAAACTCTGGACGGCCTGCAGCATCTCGCTGCCCGAAGGCGCTGGCCCCATCGATGGCGACTTTGGCCTTGCGGTGGTGCGGCTGAACCCGTGGCAAGGCGGCGAAACCGTGTTCGTGCGCCGTATCGATCCGGTGCGTGCACGCCTGCTCAACGTGCCCTTGCCGGAAAGCGGCCACCGCTTCGGCGATATCGTGCTGCACGACGGCGCTTCCACCGGCAGCCGCTTCGATGGCGAGCGCGAGGTCCACGTCTTCAACCAGTTGGGCCGGCTGGTGCCGTCCGAGTTCCAGACCTTCGTCGTGTTCGTGCGCGCCAACAGACAGGCCGATATCGACGCCCTGCTGCAGGCGACCGCACCGGGCATCGGTTATGCCGAAGACTGGACCCGCAGCATCCGCCATTACTGCCTGCGCTGCAGCTACGGCGCGCCGCACCAGCATGATCACGACGAAGAGAGCGACTGGCAGAGCGAGCGCAACCTGGGCATCGCTGCACAGAGCCGGAAATCGGTGGAGAAGCTGCTCAAGGATTGGGCCAGCGGTCACAGCGGGCGCCACATCGACGCCATCGAAACCCGCGAACATGCGCCGCCGGCCTGTGTTGCCGGCGGCAGCTGGTGGATGTCCCCCGATGAGGACGAGCAGGAAGACAGCGGGGACGAAGAAGAATAAGCAGTTGGGCGCGGCAGCCACCGCCGCGCCCTTGCCCACTCAGACGCCGGAGAACACCGGCTCCAGCAAACGGAAACTGCCGGCGTCAGCATCCATCTCCACCTTGCCGCCCACCGGCACGATGAACTGCTCGCGGATGTGGCCGATCATCGCGCCGCGATAGGCGGGGATCTTCAACGGCAGGATGTAGTCGTCGAAAATCTGGTCCAAGGTCAGCGAGCCGTAGCCGTCGCCCGGGTTGCAATCGGTGCACTCACCGAAGATGAAACCGGCGATCTTGTCCAGCGCGCCCATCAGCTTCAAGGTGCTGAACATGCGGTCAATGCGGTACGGCGCCTCCTCCACGTCTTCCAGGAACAGGATCTTGCCGGTGAAATCCGGCAGATACGGTGAACCCGCCAGCGCGCTCAGCACCGTGAGGTTGCCGCCCACCAGCTCACCACTTACACGGCCGCCACGCAGGGTAAGCGCGCGGTTCCGGCGCGGCACCAGCTCGTCGTCGGCATCCACCACCGTGTTCTGGTACTGCATCAGCTCCCGCTTGAAGAACAGGCTCTCGAACTGGTCGGCATTGAAGCGGTTCCAGGTGCCCGAACCGATCTGCCCGTGGAAAGTCACCAAGCCGGTGCGGGCCTGGATCGCGCTGTGCAGCGCGGTGATGTCCGAGTAGCCCAGCAGGATCTTGGGGTTGGCGCGGATGCGCTCGTAATCCAGCAACGGCAGCAGACGCGCCGCTCCCGAGCCACCGCGCACGCAGACGATGGCCTTGACCTGCTTGTCGGCAAACATGGCGTTGATGTCGCCAGCACGCTCGGCATCGGTGCCGGCCAGGTGGCCGTAGCGGGCATCGTAATGTGCGCCGGTCTTCACCTTGAGGCCAAACGCCTCCATGGCTTCGCGCGCCAGCTGCAGGCTCAGCCGGTCGCTGGTGGCCGAGGACGGGCTGACCAGCCCGACCGTATCGCCCTTGCTCAGCGCCGGCGGCAGCACACGGGCACGCGGCGCGGCCGCCGCCGTGCCCTGCATGCCAAACAACGGCAGCGCGGCTGCCAAAGCGGTACCACCGATGAAACGCCGTCTATCCATGCTGCTACCTATTGCCCGGGATGTGCGCCCAAGGGTAACAGCCAGGATTATCAGCAGCCCAGGTAGAGCCGAGCCATGCTCGGCTGGAGCCGTACCGGGAAAGCCTCTGCCGAGCATGGCTCGGCACTACAAGGCTGGGTTTGCTTGGAAAGCCTCTGCCGAGCATGGCTCGGCACTACAAGGCTGGGTTTTCTTGGAAAGCCTCTGCCGAGCATGGCTCGGCACCACCTGCACGGGGATTACATGTTGCGGCGGTACTCGCCGCCCACGTCATATAGCGCGTGGCTGATCTGGCCCAGGCTGTGGGTCTTGACCGCTTCGATCAGCGCCTCAAACACATTGCGACGATCACGCGCGGTTTTCTGCAGGTAGGCCAGGCCGTGGCCATCGTGCGCGTCGCCTTCATCGGCCACGGCGCCTTCGACTTCATGCGAATGCGAGGTCTCGCCCGCCGGTGCCAGGGCATTGCGATTGCGCTGCCAGTTGCGCACGTTCTCGATCTGCTGGCCCTTCTCCTCCTCGGTCGAGCGGATCAGCTCGATCTCGGTGGCCACCTCGCCGGCATGCTCCTTGGGCAGGAACATGTTCACGCCGACCAGCGGCAGGCTGCCGTCGTGCTTCTTGTGCTCGTAGTACAGCGACTCTTCCTGGATCTTGCCGCGCTGGTACATGGTGTCCATTGCACCGAGCACGCCACCACGTTCACTGATCGCCTCGAACTCCTTGTAGACCGCCTCTTCGACGATATCGGTGAGCTTGTCGACGATGAAGCTGCCCTGCCACGGGTTCTCGCAGAAGTTCAGCCCCAGCTCCTTGTTGATGATCATCTGGATCGCCACCGCGCGGCGCACGCTTTCCTCGGTCGGCGTGGTGATCGCTTCGTCGTAGGCGTTGGTGTGCAGGCTGTTGCAGTTGTCGAACAGCGCATACAGCGCCTGCAACGTGGTGCGGATGTCGTTGAACTGGATTTCCTGCGCGTGCAGCGAACGGCCCGAGGTCTGGATGTGGTACTTCATCATCTGGCTGCGCTCGTTGGCGCCGTAGCGCTCACGCATTGCGCGCGCCCAGATGCGGCGTGCAACGCGGCCAATCACCGTGTACTCCGGGTCCATGCCGTTGGAGAAGAAGAACGACAGGTTGGGCGCGAAGTCGTCGATCTTCATGCCGCGCGCCAGGTAGTACTCGACGATGGTGAAACCGTTGGACAGGGTGAAGGCCAACTGGCTGATCGGGTTCGCGCCGGCTTCGGCGATGTGATAACCGGAGATCGATACCGAGTAGAAATTGCGCACCTTGTGGTCAACGAAGTACTGCTGGATGTCGCCCATCATCCGCAGCGCGAACTCGGTGGAGAAAATGCAGGTGTTCTGCGCCTGGTCTTCCTTGAGGATGTCCGCCTGCACCGTACCGCGCACCGTGGACAGGGTTTCGGTCTTGATCCGCGCGTAGGTCTCCGCATCCACCAGCTGATCGCCGGTGACTCCCAGCAGCGCCAGGCCCAGACCATTGTTGGTCGGCGGCATATCACCGTGGTATTGCGGGCGCGTGCGGCCCTCGAAAAGCCTGGCGATTTTCTGTTCCGCCTCGGCCCAGCGCGCCGGATCTTCCTTCAGGTATTTTTCGACCTGCTGATCGACGGCAGTGTTCATGAACATCGCCAGGATCATCGGCGCCGGGCCGTTGATGGTCATCGACACCGACGTGGTGGGCGCGCACAGGTCAAAGCCGGAATACAGCTTCTTCATGTCATCCAGCGTGGGAATGTTGACGCCGGAGTTGCCGATCTTGCCGTAGATGTCCGGGCGCGGTGCCGGGTCTTCGCCATACAGGGTGACGCTGTCGAACGCAGTCGAAAGACGCGCGGCCGGCTGACCGACGCTCAGGTAATGGAAGCGGCGGTTGGTGCGCTCCGGCGTGCCTTCGCCGGCAAACATGCGGATAGGGTCTTCGCCGGTGCGGCGGTACGGATACACACCGCCGGTGTACGGATACGAGCCGGGCAGGTTTTCCTTCTGCAGGAACACCAGCAACTCGCCCCAGCTGCGGTAGGTGGGCGCGGCGATCTTGGGAATCTGCTGGTGGCTGAGCGACTCGCGGTAGTTCTCCACGCGGATGGTCTTGCCGCGCACCTGGTATTCGTTGACCGGCTCAGTGATCGACTTCAGCCGTGCCGGCCACTCGCGCAGCAGGCGCAGCGCATCGGAGTCGAGCGACTGCACCGCGTCGTTGTAGCGCTGGCGCAGGGTACGGATGCTGTTGTCAGCATCCGCAGCGGTCAGCGCATCGGCCGCATACAGATCCAGCGCACCCGGCAACGTGACGTCACCCAGTTCCTTCAGTGCCTGCCACAGACTCTGCGCACGCTCGGCCACTTCGGCCTGCGATTCGATACGGGCGTTGATGCCGCGGCCCTGCTCGGCAATCTCGGCCAGGTAGCGCACGCGGCTGCCGGGGATCAGCACCGTCGCACGCGGCTCTTTCAGCGTCGTGTCGATCTGCGGCTGCAGGCCAGCGTCTGCCTTGGCCTTCTCGCGCAGCAGACGGCACAGGTTGGCGAACATCCAGCTGATGCCGGGGTCGTTGAACTGGCTGGCGATGGTCGGATAAACCGGCACATCCTCATCCTTCATCGTGAAAGCGACGCGGTTGCGCTTCCACTGCTTGCGTACATCACGCAGCGCATCTTCGGCGCCGCGTTTGTCGAACTTGTTCAACACCACCAGTTCGGCGTAATCGAGCATGTCGATCTTTTCCAGCTGGCTTGGCGCGCCGAAGTCGCTGGTCATCACGTACATCGGGAAGTCGACCAGATCGACAATTTCCGAATCGCTCTGCCCGATACCGGCCGTCTCGACGATCACCAGATCAAAATGCAGCGACTTCAGGAAGCCGATGCAGTCACGCAGCACCGTATTGATCGCCGCATGCTGGCGGCGGGTTGCCATCGAGCGCATGTACACGCGCTTGGAGCGCAGCGAATTCATGCGGATGCGGTCGCCCAGCAGCGCGCCGCCGGTACGGCGACGGGTCGGGTCCACCGAGATCACCGCAATGCGCATCTGCGGGAAGTTGGCCAGGAAGCGGTTCAACAACTCGTCGGTCACCGACGACTTGCCCGCACCGCCGGTGCCGGTGATGCCGATGACCGGCGTTGCCGGTCGGGATTGGGGATTGGGGAATGGGGATTGACCATCCGCCTTGGCCCATTGTTTGCGAAGCCTCTCCAGCTCACCATCGGTCCACACGCCGTCTTCCAACGCGCTCAGCACGCGGCCGATGCCGATCTCGTCGCTGATCTCCGGCATCACGGCAAGCTGCGGTTCCCGAATCCCGAATCCCGAATCCCGCGCGCTACCAGCGCGCTGAACCACATCCTCGATCATCTCCACCAACCCCATCTTCATGCCGTCGTTGGGGTGATAGATGCGCTCCACACCGTAGGCCTGCAGCTCGCGGATTTCCTCCGGGGTGATGGTGCCGCCACCGCCGCCGAACACCTTGATATGGCCGGCACCGCGCTCCTTGAGCATGTCGACCATGTACTTGAAGTACTCGACGTGGCCGCCCTGGTAGGACGACAGCGCGATGGCATCGGCATCTTCCTGCAACGCCGCCCGCACCACGTCTTCGACACTGCGGTTGTGGCCCAGGTGGATCACTTCGGCGCCCTGCGCCTGGATAAGACGGCGCATGATGTTGATGGCCGCGTCGTGGCCATCAAACAGGCTGGCGGCGGTGACGAAGCGCAGCGGGGTGGTTTCTGGCTGCGTCTGCGGGAACTGCGAGGCGGGGGTGCTCATGGGCCGTGCAACATCCGGTTTCTGTTGAAACCGATCATAGAACCGCGCGCGCGCGAGGTCAGGTTGCAGCGCAGCGTGACCTTTCCCGGGTTTAGGCTATCGGTAACAGGGCTGAAGACCCGTACGGGCAAAGCAAGGGGCGGCGTCAGGCATGCCTGTCTGAACATTCCCGAACCGGGAATGGATTAGAATGGCCCCCTCGCGACCCGTCACCCCAACGACGAAGTCGCATTTTTGTTTTATGGGCCGCCATTTTGGCAGCAAGATCACTGACGTTGTGGTAACAACCGCCATCGGAGCTTCCATGCTTTTCGAAACCCTCGAAACCTCCGGCCATGAACAGGTCGTGTTCTGCCAGAACCGCGATGCAGGCCTGAAGGCGATCATCGCCATCCACAACACCACCCTGGGCCCGGCACTGGGCGGTGTGCGCATGCGCCCCTACGCCAATACCGACGACGCGCTGCGCGACGTGCTGCGCCTGAGCCGGACCATGACCTACAAGAACGCGCTGGCCGGGCTGAACGTCGGCGGCGGCAAGGCCGTGATCATCGGCGACCCCCGCACCGACAAGAGCGAAGTGCTGTTCCGCGCCTTCGGCCGCCAGGTCGAGGCACTGGGTGGCCGCTATTTCACGGCCGAAGACGTGGGCACCGACGTCAACGACATGGAAAACATCTACCTGGAAACCGGCTATGTCACCGGCGTGCACCAGGTCCATGGCGGCTCCGGCGACCCGGCCCCGTTCACCGCCTACGGCGCGCTGCAGGCGTTGATGGCATCGGTGAACCGCAAGTTCGGCCATGAGGAAATCGGCAAGGTCAGCATCGCCGTGCAGGGCCTGGGCCACATTGGCATGGAGCTGGTGAAGCTGCTGCGCGAACGCGGCGCCAAGCTTCAGGTGACCGACCTGGACCCGGTGCTGGTGCAGCGCGCGGTCACTGAGTTCGGCTGCGAAGCGGTCAAGCCCGATGCCATCTACGACGTTGCGACGGATGTATTCGCCCCCTGCGCGATGGAAGGCGCCATCGACATGGCAACGCTGGACCGGCTCAAGGCCAAGGTCATCTGCGGCACCGCCAACAACCAGCTGGCCAGCCATGCAGTGGGCGACGAGCTGCACAAGCGCGGCGTGTTGTGGGCGCCGGACTACGCCGTCAATGCCGGCGGCGTGATGAACGTGTCACTGGAGATCGATGGCTACAACCGCGAACGCGCGATGCGCCTGATTCGCAGCATCTATCACAACCTGGGCAAGATCTTCGACCAATCCGAACGCGATGACATCTCGCCCCAGCGCGCGGCCGACCGTATCGCCGAAAGCCGCCTGGATGCCATCGGCAAATTGAAGCTGCCGATGGGCCGTTCCACCCCGCGCATGAACCGCCTGCGGGGCGAGTAAGCCCCGCAAGCCAAGAGCCCCCTCCCCAACCCTCCCCTGCGCGCTGCGCAAGGGAGGGAGTCAGGTATCCGCGCGGGTTGCCGCCCCGCCCTGTGTCAGAACTCCTGCGAAAGCCGCAACGACACCTGCCGGTTGTCGCCACGTGGGCCAACACGCTGGTCATAGCCCAGCGACAAACGCGTGCTGCGTGACAACCACGAATCCACCGACAGCCCAAGCAGGCCACCGGAGCGCGCCGGCTGCAGCCCGACCATTGGCGCCCACGCATCCACGCCGACGAAGCTGGCATCCAGCGTCAAACCGCTGCCATCCAGGGCCTGCTGCCACTCGGCGTAGCCATTGAAGGCAATCCGCTTCCACAGGTACTGGCCACGCAGGCCGGCCAGCGCCTGGCTGCGGCGGCTGCTCCAGTCATCGGCACGCAGGCCAAAGCCATAGCCGCCCTGCTCGCGAAAGGCGTCGTTGTCGATGCGGGTGTATTCCGCGCCCAGGTAGGGCGTGAGAGTGGCCGCGCCTGCGCCCAGGCGATACCCGGCCTCGACACTGCCGGAGAGGAAATTGCCGCTGTAACGCGCATGCACCCCGGCACGTTCACTGCCCAGCAACAGGCCGCGGTCCAGCTCGCGCTGGTACTGGCCAAAGCCGGCCTGGCCCAGCACATACGCATTGCCCATGCGCCAACCGGCATACAGCTGCGACTGCGTCTGCCGGTCACGGCTGCGATCCTGCGCTACCCCGGCCATGCCGTTGGCGCGGGTCTCGCCAAACGCAAAACCGAGCACACCGTTGCCGGCGATGGCCGCCTCGCCGCCCATCATCCAGCCGCCCACGTTGTAGTCACTGCCCAGGTAACCACCCTGTCCGCCGCCGCCCAGCGCGCGCGTCCAGCTGCGCACCTGCGAGGGCGTGGATGTCGCGTCGGCAAACTGCGCCGAAAGCGCGCGACGATTCATGTCAACGCTGTCGAAGGTCATCGCGGTTGCCGCTGCATGCGCCTTGCCGGACAGGCTTTCCAGGCTGCTACCCAGGCCATTGAAACCACCGCCGACCTGCTGCACCGCCGCCGCAGCAGCGCCGAACGTGCTGCCCTGCAGAGCAAGGTCACCATCCAGCAACTCGAATGCGCGCTCCACCCGCTGCGCCACCGACATGGCCTGTATGCCCAGCCCTGCCGACTGCGCTGCACTGGTTACGCTGACCTGGTCCAGCACCAGCCACGCATTGTTGGGGTCGTAGTCGTAATGGCTCTGCAGCAGGCTCAGGCCGGTGTTCTGGGTTACCGCGGCAGGCGTGGCGAACGCTCCGCTTACACCGCCACCGGCATGCACAAGATCCTGCCGCGTGCCGTCCTGCGCGACGTAGCCGCTGACCATGCCGTTGATCAGCACGCCGCCGTCCAGCGTCGCCGTACCACTGACCTGCAAGGCCTTGGCACCCAGCGCGATCATCAACTGCGCGCCCGCACGCTGCACGTAATTGCCTTCAATGGTGCCGCGGCTGTCATCACCGATCAGCAATACGCTGCCGCCGTTGTCGACGTTGCCCACCACGCGCGTGTCGCCATTGAGGAACTGCAACGCGGCAGCGGATGGATTGGACTGCGGCACGATGGTGACATCGGAGCGGATCGAGCCGCCGTCGCGCAACGCCAGCGTGCCCCGCTCGATGCGGGTGGCACCACTGTAGGTGTTGCTGCCCGACAGGCTCAGTGCGGCAGCGCCACGTTTCACCAGCCCGCCATTGCCGCTGATGTCATTGCTCCACACCGATTCCAGCCCGAACTGATCGACATCAACCACGGTGTCGCCCCAATCGAACTTCGCCGGCCCCTTCACTGCCTTGCCAACGTTGAGCAGGCCGTAGCCAAACTGCGCATCCGGGCCCGGCGTGCCCAGGTCGGTCGCCGTGCCCAGCAGTGTCTGCCGCACCAGATCATTGTTGAAATACGGAAACGCCTGCCACACCAATGCCGCCGCACCGGATACCAACGGCGCGGCGAACGATGTACCGCTGTTGTACTGATAGCTCAGGTTGCCGGCGGTGCTCTGATGACCGACATAGGCCGCCGTTCCCGGCGCAACCAGGCAGTAGTCCTTCGCCACGCCGCAGGCATTGGAATACGACGCCAGCTGCGTTGGATTGGCGGTGTCCAGCGCCGCCACCGCCAGCCAGCCGCGCTCCAGGTCCGCCGCCGGCAAGCTGCCACTGGGCCCCAGCTGGCTGGGCAATGCGGCCATGCTCGACGGGTTGCTGCGCGACTCGTTGCCGGTGGCAAACACCACCAACCCATCGTTGTCGATGATGAAAGGCCGGTACTCGGCGGCGATGGGCGCCGTGGCGGTGGGCTTGCTCCAGTACAGCCCGCCCCAGGAGTTGTTCATGATGCGCACGCCGGCACGGATCAGGTCGTCATGGATCGGCGCGAAGCCCAATGCACCATCCACCTCATTGCCCTGTCCGGAGCCGTCATCGGTGGGCCGGGTGTCGCTGATGATGCGGGCCGACACAATCTGCGCCCCCGGTGCAACACCGCCCGGCCACGCACCCACCGCCGCACCTGCGGCCAACTCGGCCACTGCGGTGCCATGGCCAACCACGTCATCGACGTTGGCATTGTTCCGGCTCGGGTCCAGATAGAAGTAGTTGGCCACCACCCGCCCAGCCAGTGCCGGGTGATTGCGCATCACGCCCGAGTCGACCACGCCGATGCGGTAGCCGGCACCTGTCAGCCCCATGGCCTGCGCAGCCTTGGCATTGGTCAACGCCAGGTGCGCATCCATCGCCGGCTGCGGCGTGGGTGGAGGCGTGGTGGGTGGAGGTGTCGTCGGGGGTGGCTGTACAGGTGGCGGACTCGACTTTGTCCCGCCACCGCCACCACACGCCCCCAGCGCCATCGCCAGTGACCCGGCCAAGACACCACGCACAGCCAAATTCCTGTTCATTGCTTGCCCCCTCGTCCTGATAGGTACAGCTGCCGCCAATTCAGGTATTGCCGGCAACCAGCTCCCGGCGACCGACCTTCTATACTGCAACGACAATCCACTGTCCGCCGGATGTGCCGTTGGTCCAATGGGCTACGCCCCGGCGACGTTCGATAATTGCCGCAAGGTATAACCGAGATTGCTCATGTCCGACATCGTCATCGCCGCCGCCAAACGTACCGCCATCGGCTCCTTCCTTGGCCAGTTCAACGGCGTCCCCACCCCGACCCTGGGCGCAGCTGCCATCAGCGCGGCCATGGCGCAGTCCGGCGTTCCCGCCGCCGACGTCTCCGAAGTGATCATGGGCTGCGTGCTACCGGCCAACCTGGGCCAGGCCCCGGCGCGCCAGGCATCGCTGGCGGCCGGCCTGCCGACCAGTACCGGCGCCACCACGCTCAACAAGGTCTGCGGTTCGGGCATGAAGGCCATCATGCTGGGCCACGACCTGATCAAGGCAGGCTCGGCCAGCATCGTCGTCGCCGGCGGCATGGAGTCCATGTCCAACGCCCCGCACCTGCTCCCGAACTCGCGCACCGGCAACCGCTACGGCAACTTCCAGGCCGTGGACCACATGGCATGGGACGGCCTGACCAATCCCTACGACGGCCAGGCCATGGGTGTGTTCGCCGAAGGCACCGTGGCCAAGTTCGGCTTCACCCGTGAAGAACAGGACGCCTACGCCATCGAGTCGGTGACCCGCGCGCAGGCCGCGCAGGCCAACGGCGCGTTCAACGACGAAATCGTTGCGGTCAAGGTCGCCACCCGCAAGGGCGAAGTCGAGTTCAACCAGGACGAACAGCCGGGCAAGTCGGACATCGCCAAGATCCCGACCCTGCGCCCGGCGTTCAAGAAGGACGGCAGCGTTACTGCCGCCAGCTCCTCCAGCATTTCCGATGGCGCCGCCGCCGTGGTGCTGCTGTCGGCCGACGATGCCGCCCAGCGCGGGGTACAGCCACTGGCCCGCATCGTGGCCCACGCCACCTTCTCGCAGGAGCCGGAGTGGTTCACCACCGCGCCGATTGGTGCGATCAAGAACGTACTGGACAAGGCCGGCTGGAAAATCGGGGACGTGGATCTGTTCGAGATCAACGAAGCCTTCGCCGTGGTGGCCATGGCGCCGATCCGCGAGTTGGGCATCCCGCATGAAAAGGTCAACGTGAATGGTGGCGCCTGCGCACTGGGTCATCCGATCGGTGCATCGGGTGCACGCTTGGTCGTTACGCTGGTAAGCGCCTTGCGCACGCGTGGCCTCAAGCGTGGTGTTGCGTCGCTCTGTATCGGCGGCGGCGAAGCAACCGCCATCGCCATCGAATTGATTTAATTTGGAAATTCAAGAAATTCTGAAATATGAATGCGGGACCGCTTGACAGTCGAAATGGGCTTGTCATCATGTTCCCGGCGCGCAATGGCGCGTTGCCAAATTTCCACGACGAGGATTCACACAATGAGCATCAACAAGCTGCTGATCGCGATGGCCCTGGGCCTGGCCCTGACCGCCTGCTCGAAGCAGGAGCAGGCTGCCGACGCCGCCGCTGCTGCCGACACCGCCGCCACCGAAGCACAGGGTGCTGCTGACCAGGCTGCTGCCGCTGGCGCCGCTACCGCTGACGCTGCCCAGGCTGCTGCCGACACCGCCGCTACCGCTGCTGACGCCGCTGGCGAAGCCGCTGCTGCTACCGCCGGCGCTGCTACCGACGCCGCTGCTGGCGCCGCTGCTGACGTTGCCGAAGCCGCCAAGGACGTCGCAACCGAAGCCAAGGACGCTGCTGAAGAAGCCAAGAAGTAATAACTTCTTCTTCGAAGCACGTTTTGAGAAGCCGCTGGTTCGCCAGCGGCTTTTTTATTGCCCCCACACTGCGCCGTTGACGCGCTCTGAATACGCCATTCCCTAGGCTTGCAGCGTTGCCCCAACCCGGAGAAACGCAATGAAGCTGTTCGTTCCCCTGCTTGCAGGAAGCCTGGTCCTGGCGCTTGCGGGCTGCAACAACCCCGACGCCGAACAAGCCAAGCGCGATGCCGCCGCTGCTGCGGAAGCGGCCAAGGACGCTGCACATTCGGCAGCCGATGCCACCCGGGATGCCGCCAGCCAGGCAGCCGAAGCCACGCGCAATGCAGCGGCCGAATCGCAGCAGGCACTGGACCAGGCGGCCGATGCCACCAGCCAGGCGGCAAAAGATGCTTCTGTTTCGGCAAAGCAGGCCGCCGCCGATGCCAGTGCGGCCACCGCCGATGCCGCACAGAAAGTGGCCGACCATGCTCACGACGTTGCCAAGGATGCACGCGACAAGGCAGAGCAAGCCAAGCGTTGATAGACTTCCCCGCGCAGCCACCGCTCACCCGGTGGCTGCATCACTGGCGCGATGCCAGCAACACCGGGGAATCCCGGAGAACAATCCGCTTACACAAAACTGCTGGCGCGGGGACTGCACCGGCTTCACCCTCACGCACTCGAAGTGGCGATGCAACAGCGCACACGTAACAAGCTCGCACTGGCCTTTTCCGCGCTTGTCTTCATTGCCATTGGAGTCGGCGTTTTTGTCGGTGCCCGCTGGTTCATCGCCGACGCACGCCTGGTCGCACGCACCCATGAAGTCATCGGCCACATCGATGAAATCCAGGCGATGGTGCTGGATGCCGAATCTGCCCAGCGCGGTTACCTGCTGACCAACAACCAGGCATATCTGGTCGATTACCAGATGAGCGTGGAGCGCTTGCCGCTGATGCTGGCTGCACTCTCCCGCTCCGTCACCGACAACCCCGAGCAGATCCAAAGGGCACACACGCTCGAAGAACTGGTCGGGCGGCGGCTGATGCAGATGCAGCAGGTGATTGACATCTACGACCGCCAAGGCCTGGACGCCACGCGCGCGGCCATCAACCAGAGTGCGTTCCGCACCACCAGCGCCATCCGCGAGCAGGTACGGCTGATGGTGCAGGCCGAGCAGGTACTGCTGGCCGAACGCGCAGCCAGTTCACGCCGCAGCGCGGATCTGCTGCTGGGCCTGGCCTTTGCCGGCATTCCGTTCGGCCTGGCGGTGGTGGCCTCGGTGTACGGCATTCTGTTGTCCGAACTGCGCCGGCGCTCGCGCGCGGAAAAACGCGCCGCCAGTGCCAGCCAGCAACTGGCCATCAATCTTGAGCACCTGGAGCGCTCCAGTGCCGACCTGCAGACGCTGGGCCGTTACACCGGGCTGCTGCAGAGCTGCGCCAACCCGGAGGAAGCGCTGGAGATCACTGCGCGCACGCTGGAAGCGTTGCTGCCCCAGATCGCCGGTTCGGTCTACCTGCTGCGCGCCTCCAATGACCGGGTGGAGAACATCGTCAGCTGGGGCACACCGCAGGTGGAAACCAGTGCCTTCCTGGCACCGAGTGACTGCTGGGCCATCCGCCGCGGGCAACCGCACCTGACCGACGACCTGCACCGTGACGCCGGTTGCCCGCACATCGCGCGCCCCGAGCCCGGCAACAGTGTGGCAACGGCCTGCATCCCGATGTCGGCGCAGGGCGTGCAGCTGGGCTTTCTGTTCCTGTGCGGCGCCGGCCCCGGGCCCTTGCCCAGGCTGACCGTGGCCGAATCCGCCGTCGAGCAGCTGTCGCTGGCCCTGAGCAACCTGCGCCTGCGCGAATCGCTGCGCCTGCAATCCATCCGCGATCCCCTCACCGGCCTGTACAACCGGCGCTACCTGGAGGAATCGCTGGCGCGCGAGGTGGCCCGCTGTGGACGCCGCGAGTTCCCGCTGTCGGTGCTGATGCTGGACGTGGACCACTTCAAGCAGTTCAACGACACCCATGGCCACGGCGGTGGTGATGCGCTGCTGGCCGCGGTCGGGCAAATGCTGTCCTCGCGTTTGCGCGGCGAGGACATTGCCTGCCGTTATGGCGGCGAAGAGTTCACCGTGATCCTGCCCGAATCCGACCGCGCCTCGGCACTGCGTTATGCCGAGGAGCTGCGCCTTGCCCTGTCGCAGATGAGCGTGCCGTTCTCCGGCAAGACACTGCCGCCGATCACGGTGTCGCTGGGCGTGGCCACCTATCCGGTTGATGGCGTGGCGGGCATCACCTTGCTACGCAAGGCCGATGCCGCGCTGTACCGCGCCAAGCGCAGCGGCCGTAACCGTGCGCTGGCGTTCGACGCGAGTCTCGACGGCGCCGGCTGATCAATCCACCGGCAACGCGCGCGCCAGAACATCGGCAAACGGTGTGGCGGCATCCAAGGTACCGTAACAATGGCCCAGCCCAGCCAGCCGCGACTGCACGAACAAGCCCGCCAACGGACTGCCCGCGCGCAACAGCAGGGCGGCCTGCAACACCACGGCCAACCGTGCGACCAGGCTGCGCGCGTCGGCCTCCACGACGGCGGCGTCTGACAGCATCTGCGACACCGCCGCCAGCGCGCGGTCATAGGCCTCCAGCCGACCACCGGCCTGCTGCAGTTCGTCCAGCAGCGCGGCGCGTGCCTGCGGCTCGCGCGCCAGCGCGCGCAGTACATCCAGGCACTGCACGTTGCCGCTGCCTTCCCAGATCGAATTGAGCGGCGCCTGCCGGTACAGCCGCGGCAGCATCGATTCCTCGACATAACCCGCGCCGCCCAGGCATTCCTGCGCCTCATTGACGAAGGCCGGCGCGCGCTTGCAGACCCAGAACTTGCCGATGGCCGTGGCGACCCGCGCGAACGCCGCCTCGCGCGGATCTTTTGGCGCAGCATCCACCGCCCGCGCCACCCGCATCGACAACACCGTGGCTGCTTCCGATTCCAGTGACAGGTCCGCCAGCACGTTGGCCATCAGCGTGTGTTCGACCAGGCGCTTGCCGAAGCTGCGCCGGTGCCGGGCGTGATGCAGTGCCTGCGCCAGGGCCATGCGCATTTCAGCTGCCGCGCCCAGCATGCAATCCAGCCGCGTCAGCATCACCATCTCGATGATGGTGGCGACACCACGGCCTTCCTCACCAATGCGCCGCGCCCATGCGCCGCAGAACTCCACCTCGCTGGAGGCATTGGCCCAGTCGCCCAGCTTGTCCTTCAGCCGCATCAGATGAAACGCATTGCGTCGCCCGCAGGGCAGACGGCGCGGCATCAGCAGGCAGGTCAATCCGCCAGGTGCCTGCGCCAGCACCAGCCAGCCATCAGACATGGGCGCGGAGAAAAACCATTTGTGCCCCACCAGGCTGTATTCGCCCGGCGTGGCCAGCGGTGTCGCGGTGGTGGTGTTGCCACGCACATCCGAACCGCCCTGCTTCTCGGTCATGCCCATGCCCAGGGCGATGCCGGCCTTGTCAGCGATGGGCAGGTCGCGCGGATCGTAGAACGGCATGGCGGCCTTGTTGGCCCATTCGGCCAAGGCCGGTTCCTGCCGCAACACCGGCACTGCCGCGTGGGTCATGGTCAGCGGGCAACTGGTGCCGGCTTCGGCCTGATGATGCAGATAACTCAGCGCCGCACGCGCAACATGCGCACCGGCCTGCGGCGCATGCCAGGACAGCCCGCCAACGCCGTGTGTCTTGGCCGTGGACATCAGCTGGTGATACGCCGGATGGAAATCCACCGTGTCGATGCGGTGGCCCTGCGCATCGTGCGTGCGCAACTGCGGCCGCTGGCGGTTGGCCTCGAAGCCGGCGCGGTACAGATCACCGCCGGCAAGTTCACCGTAATGCGACAGCGCCGCCATGAACGCCTTGCCGCCTTCGCGCATCATCGCCTCCTGCAGAGCAGGCTCATCGCGCCACAGGTTGCGGCCGCCAAACGGCGGCGGCTGGTTGTCGACGACATGCGTTTCAAACGCGGGCAATTGCAGCGTCATGGCGGCGGCTCCTTGTGTGGGCACGCCTGATTCTGCCGCATGCCTGCGTTGCGCGCGTGTCAGTGCCTGGCCGGCAGTTCCTGCAGCGCGGTGATGAATGCGTCCTCCAGCGCCAGCTTGCCGAACAGCCCGTGCTGGGTGCCGCTGAGCACCCGCAGCATGTGCCCGCGCCCGCCAGGCAGGCGCCCCATCGGCTTGAACAGCAGATCACGGGCGCCGGCCACCCAGTCGCGCTCAGACTGGAACACCGGCGTCAGCCAGCGGCTCCAGAACTGGTACATGCCTACATGCGCCTTGCGCTGGGCCTGGTAACGCGCCAATGCCGCATCGATGCCCGCTTCGGCGCGCAAGGCATCACGCAGCGCCAGCGCATCCATCAACGCCATGTTCACCCCCTGCCCCAGCTGCGGGCTCATGGAGTGCGCCGAGTCACCGGCCAGCACCAGCCGGCCGCGATACCAGCGGTCCATCACTGCGTCGCGGTAGCTGGCGCGCGCCAGCTGCGTCTGCACGGTGACGCCCTGCAGACGCTGGCGCGCTTCTGGCCACAGCGTCTGGATCTCGTCCAGCCAGGGGGCCAGGCCGTTCTGCTCCCAACCGGCGAAGCCATCGCGCGGCAGGCTCCAGAAAAAACTCAGGCGCGGCTCGTCGTCGCCGGGCCGCGTACCCACCGGCAGCAGGCCGATCATCTTGCGCGCGGCCACATAGCGCTGGCGCAGCTCGTCGCCGAACGCCCAATCACCGCGTGGCAGCAGGCACCACAGCGCGCCCCACGGGTAGATCCGGTCCAGCCGCGTGCCCTGCACCTGCGCGCGCAGGCCCGAGGCCGAACCGTCGGTGGCGATTACCAGGTCGAACGGCCCATGCCAGCGGCCGTGGCTGTCTTGGACGCGCTGCAGGCTGTCGTCGATGGCGCTGATGCGGCTGTCCACATGCAGCGTGCCCGCACCCTGCCGAGCCGTATCCAGCAACGAGAACAACGCGCCACGCTGCATGCCCACGCCATACAGGCGCGCATCCAGCCCGGCGTAATGCATGTCCATCACCGCGCGCCCGCATGGGGTTTCCCCGTACAGCCGGCGCACCACCGCACCGTGTTCCAGCACCTGCGGCAACAACTGCATCTGCCACAGCGCCTGCAGGCCACTGGGCTGCAGCAGGAAACCGGCGCCCACCGGGCCCGGGGTTGCCGCCTGCTCGAACACCTGCACCCGGTGGCCATCGCGCGACAGCAACACCGACAGGGCCTGGCCGCCGGTGCCGTAACCGACGATGGCGATATCCAATGGTTTGTTCATTGCGTTCCTTCGGACTTCAACAGCCCCTCACCCCAACCCCTCTCCCGCTCGCGGGAGAGGGGCTTTAAGCCACCAGCGCGAGCTTCCCCTCAGCCCAACCCCTCTCCCGTGTACGGGAAAGGGGTTGGGCTGAGGGGAAGCTTCCAACTCACGCCATCCAACCCAAAAAAAACCCCGCCGAAGCGGGGTTTTTCCGCACAACCGGGTGAATCACTCGGCCGGCGTGATATTCGAAGCCTGGGCACCCTTCGGGCCCTGGGTCACGTCATAGCTGACGCGCTGGCCTTCCTGCAGGCTGCGGAAGCCCTTGGAATTGATCGCGGAGAAGTGCGCGAAGACATCGGCGCTGCCGTCCTCCGGTGAGATGAAGCCAAATCCCTTGGCGTCGTTGAACCACTTGACGGTACCGTTCGGCATGGTGATGCGAGACCTTGTTCGATGAATGGATTGATGCACGCTGAATGAGGCGTACCGACGGAGTATGCAAAGCTTGGGCCGGGATGACAATCACCCCCGCGCCAGTTCACCCACCAAAGTCGGCAAACCCGCCGACGCCGCCTCCACATTTGCCAGCACCTCGGCCATGGTGATTTCCCCGGCATCGCCGCAGCCGGCCGCCCAGTTGGCAATGATCGCCAGGCAGGCATATTCCAGCCCCAGTTCGCGCGCCAGGCCCGCTTCCGGCATGCCGGTCATGCCAACCAGATCACAGCCATCGCGGCGCATCCGCGCGATTTCGGCATTGGTTTCCAGGCGCGGCCCCTGGGTGGCGCCGTAACAGCCACCGTCCTGCACCTCCACCCCCTTGGCCTTGGCCGCGGCCAACACCTGGTCGCGGAAAGACGGCGTGTAGGGATGGCCAAAATCGACATGCAGCACCTCGCTGCCGGCCTCTTCACTGAGCGTGGAGATGCGCCCCCAGGTGTAGTCGATCAACTGATCCGGGCAGGCCAATACGCGCGGGCCGAAGTTGTCGGTGATGCCGCCCACCGTGTTCAGCGCCAGCACGCGGGTGGCGCCCAGCTGCTTGAGCGCGGCCAGGTTGGCGCGGTAATTGATCTTGTGCGGCGGGATCGAATGGCCCTCGCCATGGCGGGCCAGGAAGGCCACGCGCTGGCCATTCAACAGGCCGACGCGAACAGGCCCGGACGGGGCGCCATAAACGGTTTCCACCTCATGGGTCTGGACGTCGTCCAGCGCGGCCAGCTTGTAGACCCCGGTGCCGCCGATCACGGCCAGAGCGATAGGTTGCATGTCTGATTCCTGATGCGGTGTTGCACGGTCCCCGGCGGCCAGACGGCACGCCCGGGGCACATCGTTGCCAGCGGCAGCCCGGAGCGCGCAGGGCGCTCCGGTGCAGCGTGGCTTATTCCTTCATCGCGTAGATGGCCGGCAGGGTGCGCAGCGACTCGTTGACGTCCATGCCGAAGCCGAACACAAAGCGATCCGGCAGCTCGACACCAACGTAGTCGGCCTTGACGTCCGGCAGCGCGCGGTCGTGCTTCTTGACCGTCATCGCAGCGATGCGCACGTCAGTGGCGCCCTGCTCCATGCACCACTGGCGCACGCCCTGCAGGGTGAAGCCTTCGTCAAGGATGTCATCGACCAGCAGCACGCGGCGGCCGAACAGCGCGGTGGCCGGGCGGTGCTTCCACACCAGCTCACCGCCAGTTTCGCCGTGGTAACGGGTGGCATGCAGGTAGTCGAACTGCAGGTCCTGGCCGCGCGCGCCCAGCTCCAGCGCCAGTTGGCCGGCGAACGGCAGCGCGCCGTGCATGATCGACAGATAGACCGGGACTTCACCCTTGTAGTCGCGCGCAATCGCGTCGGCGATGTCGGCAATGGCCTTGTCGATGGTGGGACGGTCGACCAGCAGGTCGGCCTGGGCCAGGGCCTGTTCGATAGTGAGGTTGGGCATCAGACGGTTCTTCCAAGGTTTTCAAGCAAATGGTTGCGGGTATCGCCATGACGGCTGTCGGCCAGCAGGCCACCCCAGCCCATCGCACCGCGGGAGATCAGCCCCAGCAGCGCAGCGGTATTGAGACTGCGGCCGGCAACGGCCTGCAGCGATTCTTCGACCAGTTCCGGGTGGCAGACCAGCACCACGTCGCAGCCGGCATCCAGGTGGGCATCGACCCGGGCCTTGACGCCACCGGCAGCGAACGAGGCCGCCATGCCGATGTCGTCGGAGAACACCACGCCACGGAACCCCATGTCCTGACGCAGGATCTGGTTGATCCAGCGCGGCGAGTAACCGGCCGGTTCCGGCGCGACCTGCGGGTAGATGACGTGCGCCATCATCACTGCATCAGCGCCGGCGGCGATGCCTGCACGGAACGGTACCAGATCAAGGGTTTCCATTTCCTGCAGCGGGCGCGGGTCAATTGCGGTGTCCACATGCGTGTCTTCACGCACCGTACCGTGCCCCGGGAAATGTTTGAGCGTGGCAGCCATGCCCACCGAGTGCATGCCGCGCACATAGGCGGCAGTGAGCGCGGCCACGGCCTGCGGGTCTTCGCCAAAGGCACGGTTGCCAATGGCCAGGTTGCCGTGGCCGACATCGACCACCGGCGCAAAGCTCAGGTCCAGGCCACTGGCGCGGATTTCGCTGGCCATCAGCCAGGCGTGCTGCTCGGCCAGCGCCAGTGCGGCGGCCGGGTCGGTGCCGTAAAGCTTGCCGAGGCCATCCAGCGGCGGCAGTTCGGTATAGCCCTCACGGAAGCGCTGCACGCGCCCGCCTTCCTGGTCCACCGCCAGCAACAGCGGCCGCGCGGTGGCCGCGCGGATGGCCGAGGTCAACTCGACCACCTGCTCACGGGAGGCAAAATTACGTTTGAACAGCACCACCCCGGCCACTGCGTCGTGCTGCAGCCAATCCCGCTCCTGGGCCGTCAGTCCGGTGCCGGCGACGCCGATCAAAAGCATGCAAGAACTCCAGGTCACCGCAGGCTGCGGCATAGCCCGGCATTGTCGCAGATGGCGCCTTTGTCGTCAGACGCTGCAGCCATCCGGGCCGCAGCCCTGTTCATCGTTTGCCGGTGCAGCGGGGGCCAGTTCGGCAGCGACCTTTTCCAGCACCTGGGCGATCACTTCCGGCGGCTGCGCGCCCTGGATCGCGTACTTGCCGTTGATGACGAAGGTCGGCACCGACTGGATACCCAGCGCCTGCGCCTGGCCCAGGCCGGCACGAACTTCAGCCAGCCCCTCGTCGGAGCCGAGCATGGCGGTGACGCGCTCGGCCGGGATGCCGCCTGCTGCGGCCGCTTCGACCAGCACCTGCGGGTCAGCCAGATTCTGGCCATGCGCGAAGTGCGCGCGGAACAAGGCCTCGCCCACCGCCTCCTGCACGCCGAGCGTGCCGGCCAGCCATAGCAGCCGATGCGCCGGCAGCGTGGTTACCTTCACTTGGCCGCGGTCGAAGTCCATCGGCAGGCCCTCAGCCTGGGCGGTGGATTGGGTCTGCGCCAGCATCTGGTTGGTGCGCTCGATACCGCCGAACTTGGCCGCGTAGGCCTCACGCAGCGGCACCGGGTTGGCATCGGCGTCGGGTGCCAGCAGGAACGGATGCCAATGCACGTCCAGGTCGGGCGCCTTGTCACCCATCAACGCCAGCGCACGCTGGAAACGGTGTTTGCCGATCCAGCACCAGGGGCAGACCACGTCGGACCAGATATCAATGCGCATGGGGCGATTCCTTTGTCGTGCAGGGAGTCGCAGGGTAACGGAGAGCCAGTGCCGATACATGGAACCCTCCGTTGCACGACGAGGTGTTTGTCGGTGTTGCCGCAGACAGGCAGAAGCTCAACCCCTCCCCAGCCCTCCCCTCCGCCTGCGGCGCAAGGGAGGGGGCAAAAGCAACATCGCGGCGCCGTAGGCTGAGATGCGGATTCCAACCTGCGCAGCATTCAACTCAAGCGTTGCCCTGGCTGCGTTCTTCATCACTCCACGTGCGGTACGGACGCGAGGCCAGTGCCAGGTTGTAGTAGCGCAGTTCGTCGGTGACTTCGGCACCGGCCCAGTCGGGCTTGTCGAACGGCTGGTCAGCACTTTCCAGCTCCACTTCGGCGACCACCAGCCCGGCGTTGTCGCCGAGGAATTCATCCACTTCCCACAGCAGACCACCGTGGCTGACCATGTGCCGACGCTTGTCGATCAGGCCACCCACACACAGCGCCAACAGTTCGCGCGCCTCGTTCACCGGCACCGGGTAATCGAACTCCTGGCGGGTGTGGCCGAGTTCGCGCGACTTGATGTTCAAGTACGCATCGCCGCCCTGGATGCGCACCCGCACCGAAGCCTTCTGCGTGCCCTTGTCCATCGCTGCCATGTCGTTGATGTAGCCCTGCGCCATCGGGATGACGGCATGCGCCGCAGCGCGCCAGGCGTCGCTGGTGACAAGGAATTTGCGTTCGATTTCCAGAGGCATGGGTTTAGGGCCGGGATTGGGGATGAGGGGATTGGTTGAAGCGGCGTCACGCGAGCTTGGGGTTGGGCTTGGAAACCGGAATTCGACAAGCGCGCATGACCCGCCTTTGCGAATCCCGAATCCCCAATCCCGGCTTTTCAGCAATCCCCAATCACCGCTTCTCAAACACCGCGATGCTCTCCACATGCGCGGTGTGCGGGAACATGTCCATCGCACCGGCCGACACCAGGGTGAAGCCCTGCTCGTTGACCAGGTAACCGGCATCGCGGGCCAGTGAACCCGGGTGGCAGCTGACGTAGACAATGCGCTTGAACTGCTTCAGCGGCAGCTGCTGCAACACATCGATGGCACCCGAACGCGGCGGGTCCAGCAGCAGCTTGTCGAAGCCCTGCTTCATCCACGGCGTGTGGCGCTGGTCCTGGGTGAGATCGGCAGCAAAGAACTGTGCATTGTCCAGGCCGTTGCGCTCGGCGTTTTCCCTGGCTCGCGCGACCAATCCGGCCTCGCCTTCCACGCCCACCACTTCACGCACGGTGCGCGCCAGCGGCAGGGTGAAATTGCCCAGGCCGCAGAACAGGTCGAGCACGCGCTCGTCCGGCTGTGCATCCAGCAGGGTCAATGCGTGCGCGATCATCTGCTCGTTGAGCTTGGCGTTGACCTGGATGAAATCCAGCGGGCGGAACGCCAGTTCCACATTCCACTGCGGCAGCGCGAACGACAGCGCCACACCTTCGGCCGGCCACAAGGGCTGCACCGTCTCAAGGCCACCGGACTGCAGGTAGATGGCGAAACCATGTTCTTCGCCAAAGGCCTTCCAGGCCTGGGTGTCGGCATCGGACAAGGGCTGCAGGTGGCGCACCGTCAGCGCGATGGCGGCATCGCCACCGATGAACTCGATCTGCGGGATGTCACGCTTGCCGTCCAGCGATTCGATGAACGTGGACAGCGCCGATACCTTGGTGCCGATTTCCGGGATCACGGTCAGGCACTGCGACAGATCGGCGACAAAGCGCGGATCCAGCTCGCGGAACCCCACCAGCGTCTTGTCCTTCTTCTCGACACGGCGCACCGAAAAACGCCCCTTGCGACGGTAACCCCAGCTGTCGCCTGACAGCGGCGCCAGCACGGTGCCCGGCTTCACATGGCCGATACGCTCCAGGTTGTCCATCAGCACACGCTGCTTGGCCACGATCTGCTGCGACTCCTCCAGGTGCTGCAGCACGCAACCGGCGCACACACCGAAATGCGGACACCGCGCTTCCACACGATGCGGCGAGGCCTTCAGCACTTCGACCGTACGGGCCTCGTCAAAGTGACGGCTTTTGCCGGTCTGCTCGGCCATCACCGTTTCCTGCGGCAGCGCACCACTGATGAAGGTGACTTTGCCGCCCTCGCCTTCGCGGCGCGCAACGCCCCGGCCATCGTGGCTCAGGTCGAGGATGTCGGTCTGGAACGGGGTCTTGTCTATGCGGGGGGATCGGGATCGGGCCACGTGGCAACAGGCTGCGGGCAAAAAGGGCCCGTATTGTCGCAGATGCGTGAGTGAACCTCTTCCGCCGCTTGCAGATGCGGTTTCCGCCGCTAATATGCAGAAAACGCGCTGGCATGGAGGCAGCAGATGAATACGCAGACGCAAGGATCCGTCCCGCACCTGTTGCTGGTCGAGGACGACATGACCAGCCAGGGCTTCTTTCAGTTCGCCCTGGAATCACTACCCGCAACAGTGGATATCGCCGACTCGTTCGCCAGCGCACTGCAACGCGCTGAGTCCTCGCATTACGACCTGTGGCTGATCGACGTAAACCTGCCTGACGGCGATGGCCCCTCGCTGCTGCAACGGCTGCGGGCCAAGTATCCGCGCGTGTCCGCGCTTGCCCACACCGCCGACGCCAGCACCGAAATCCAGCAGGCGCTGCAGCAGGCCGGTTTCAGCGAAACGCTGGTCAAGCCGATGAGCCGCGACACCCTGCTCAAGGCGATCAGGCGCACGCTGGCCAAATCGGCTGCGGGCAGCGACAACCGCGATGCTGCGGAAATCCCGGACTGGGATGAGGCTGTGGCACTGGCCGCATTGAACGGAGAGCAGGCACACCTGCGCGCCCTGCGTGAGCTCTTCCTGGCCGAATTACCGTCCGCGCGCGATGCGGTTGGCCGTGCGTTTGGCCGCAGCGACGAGGCCGAAGTACGCAGCCACCTGCATCGGCTGCAGGCCAGCTGCGGCTTTGTTGGCGCCTTGAAACTGGCACGCGCGGTGCGCCAGCTGCACAACAGCCCAAGCTCTTCCGCAGCACACCAGCAGTTCGACAGCGCCGTCAGCGCATTGCTGGCCTGAACGCCGGCTCAGTCACGCGAGCGGCTGAGGTCGCCCAGCAGTTCCCATGATTTCAGCCCCCGCCCGCCCAGGTGGTGCAGCAATACGTTGCGCATCTGCAGACGCAGGCTGGCGATATCGGCAGCAGCGGGGGCGTTGTCGTCGGCCAGTGCCAGCAGCGCGCTGCCGGTGGCCAGTCCACGACGTTCTGCACTGCTGCGTTCGCTGAGCTGGCGCAGCGGCCCCTGCAACGGGTCCAGTAGGTAGCGCGCGGCCGGATCGATGGCTTCACCATCGGCCGCGCTGGTCCAGTCAAAGCCAAAACCGAGGGCGTCGAGCAGATCGCGTTCGAAACAGCGCAGCGACCACGCCAGGCCATCAACCTGCTCCAGGCGGCTGCGCAATGCGCCGTAGGCCACAAACAACTCCGGTGACGGATCGTTGCGTGGCGCCAGCCGCATCACCAGTTCATTCACATAGAAGCCGGCCAGCATGCTGTTGCCGTGCAGGCGCGGTGCCACGTCCTGGCTCTCGGCGCGGCGCAGCTGTGCGAGTTCGCCGCCCATCACCGCGTCAAAGCGGATCGACTGCAGCGGCTGCAACGCCGCACGCAACGCCTGTTTCTTCGCACCTTGCACACCGCGCGCCAGCAGCCCCTGGCGGCCATGTTCCAGCGTCAGCACCTCGACCAGCAGGCTGGTCTCACGCCACGGACGCGCGTGCAGTACATAGGCGGGCTGATCGGCGATACGCATTGGCTGGCGCTGGGATTGGGGCGTCGGAATTGGGAGATCAGGATTGGCGCTCGCAAGCCCGGCCCTGTGTGCGGCGGCGAGGAGCTCGGGCTTTCACCCAGCCCCGGTCTTCACTCCCCGCCTGCTGCCCTTACTCGCCGTAGCCGAAGGCCTTCAGCGCGGCTTCGTCATCCGACCAGCCTTCGCGTACGCGCACCCAGGTTTCCAGGAAGACCTTTGCACCAAACAGGCGCTCCATCTGCATGCGAGCCTTGGCGCCGATGTCCTTCAAGCGCACGCCACCCTTGCCGATGACAATGGCCTTCTGGCCTTCGCGTTCGACCCAGATCACCGCACCGATGCGCAGCAGGTTGCCGTCTTCGGCAAAGCGTTCAATCTCCACCGTGGTGGCGTAAGGCAGCTCTTCGCCCAACTGGCGCATCAACTGCTCACGCACCAGTTCACCGGCGAGGAAACGCTGGCTGCGGTCGGTGATTTCATCTTCGCCAAACATCGGCGGCGCTTCGGGTACCAGCTTGATCAGGTCGCGCACCAGCGATTCAAGACCGTTGCGCTTGAGTGCGGAAATCGGATGCACGGCCGCAAACTCGCGGCCGACGGTGATCTCCTGCAGGAATGGCAGCAATGCGCCCTTGTCCTTGAGCCGGTCAACCTTGTTGACCACCAGCACCACCGGGATGCCGGCATCGCTCAATACGTTGAATGCCAGGGTGTCTTCTTCGTCCCAGCGACCAGCTTCGATCACCAGCAGGCCGGCATCCACGCCTTCCAGCGAGCCGCGCGCGGCGCGGTTCATCACCCGGTTCATGGCCCGCTTCTGCTGCCGATGCAAGCCGGGGGTATCGACCAGCATCAGCTGGCCTTCCGGATAGGTGGCGATGCCCAGCAGACGATGGCGCGTGGTCTGCGGACGGTTGGAGACAATGCTGACCTTGGCGCCAACCAGCGCATTGGTCAGGGTCGATTTGCCGACATTCGGGCGGCCGATGACCGCGACGCTGCCACTGCGATGGGGGGAGGTGTCGTTCACTTGGATTCCAATTGCGCTATTGCGGCCGCAGCCGCCTGTTGTTCAGCCAGCCGGCGCGAAGTGCCTTCGCCCTCGGTAGCCACGGCAGGGTCTGCCACGCGACAACGCACCTGGAAGTGCTTGGCGTGGTCATCGCCGGTTTCCGATACCAGCTCGTACACCGGCAGCCCCTTCTGCCGGGCCTGTAACCACTCCTGCAGGCGTGTCTTGGGGTCTTTTTCAGGCTTGCCCACCGGCACGGCGGCCAATGATTCCTCGAACCAGGGCAGCACCACCACGCGGCAGGCTTCAAAGCCGGCGTCTAGGTAGATGGCGGCAACCACGGCTTCCACGGTGTCGGCCAGGATCGAATCGCGGCGATGACCGCCCGATTTCATTTCGCCCGGCCCCAGGGTCAGGCGCTCGCCCAGTTTCAGGGAGCGTGCGATGACCGCCAGTGCACCTTCGCAGACCAGCATGGCGCGGGCACGGGTCAAGGCGCCTTCGTCGGCCTTGGGCCAGTGGCTGAACAGCGCCTCGGCGATCAGCATGTTGACGATGCTGTCGCCGAGGAATTCCAGGCGCTCGTTGTGCGGCGCGCCGGCACTGCGATGAGTCAGGGCCTGCTTGAGCAGATCCTGATTCTTGAATGGGTGGCCGATCAGGTCACCCCGTTGGAACGTCTTATTCAACACTGCGCGAGGTCAAATCCTGTGAGCTTTCGAAACGGCCGACGATGTCCAGGTTGCCGATCAGCGGACGGCGCACTTCGTAATTGACGTTCATGCGCCAGCCGCCATCGATACGGTCGAACTTGATGTTGTCGCGTTTGACACTGTCGGAATAATTCATGTCCATGCGCTTGAAGAACAACTGCTGCGCCTTGTTCGGATCCATGTCAGCACCGGACTCCTTGGCCAGCGCCTTCAGCGAGGTCTTGACCGCATAGAACTCCTGGTACATCGGGAACAGCTTCATGCCGATGTAAAGCGCAAACCCCACCACGGCCAGCACGGCCAGGAACGAGGTAAGGGTCATGCCGTTTTGCTTGTACTTCATTGCGATCTCCCCAGATACACGTTTTTGATCATTGAATGCGTTCCCCAAACAGGGCCGGCCCGGCATTGTCGCCGCAGCCCTGCCCTTGAGGTTGTCATGGGACAGGACACTGTCCGGCAAACAGACGCGGTGGCCGCCACTATTGTCGCGATTGTCGCCCATCACGCAGCACCGGCCCAGCGGCCCAGCCCAATCCCCCTGCCCTGCGGGGCCGACCGCGCACCGCGTTTCCAGCAGCGTATGGGTACGCCCCGGCAGCCGTCCGGTCAACCGATGGCTTTCCGAATCAGGGGCGATGAGGCCCCGTGCGTCGCATTGCACCGGCAGGAGCGGCGACAACCGCTCCCCTGTGCTGGTGCGCGGGCACTGGGCAGGCTGTTGCATGCCGGTTACTGAATGCGGTTACCGATGCGGGAAGGCTCGAAGCTGTTCGCGCAGAACCAGCCACTGCAGTTCAGCCAGATCAGGAATGCCTTGCCACGCAGGTTCTGCTCGGGAAGCACGCCCCAGAAACGGCCGTCGTCGCTGTTGTCGCGGTTGTCGCCCATGACCAAGTAGTGGCCCTGCGGCACTTCCCAGTCACCCTGGCCCCGCGGATCAGCCATGCCCAGCTGTTCCAGCACGGTGTGGGTCCGGCCCGGCAGGTTCTCGGTCAGCAGGGTCTGGCCGGTCGGCTTGCCCTTGAACAGGTATTCCCCCTTCACCTCATAGGACACCGGCTCACCGTTGATCGACACCCCGTCACCATGGAAGCTGATGCGGTCGCCCGGCAGGCCGATCACGCGCTTGATGAAGTTCTCGCCAATCTGCGGGTCGTCCACCTGCCCCGGATGGCCCGGGAACTGGAACACCACCACGTCGCCACGCGCCGGCTCGGACACCGGAATCACCTTGGTATTGGTGATCGGCAAGCGGAAGCCGTAAGAGAACTTGTTGACCAGGATGAAATCGCCGATCAGCAGGTTGGGCATCATCGAGCTGGACGGAATCTTGTACGGCTCGGCAATGAAGCTGCGCAGGATCAGGACCACCGCCAGCACCGGGAAGAAGGCACGGGAGTAATCCACGACCACCGGCTCTTCGCTGTCCAACAGGCTGGCCTTGGCGGCGCGGCGCTTTGCCAGGAACAACTTGTCCAGCAGCAACACCAGGCCCGACCCCAGCGTCAGCACCACCAGCGCAATTTCAAACCACTTCATTCGTTATTCCTTCGGAATGGGATTCGGGATGCGTGATTGGAGATTGGCACCGGCAAGAGCGCAGATTGCCCTTCCCAATCCCGAATCCCAACTCCCGGATCACGGTTACTTATCCATCTGCAACACGGCCAGGAAGGCTTCCTGCGGGATCTCCACGCGGCCTACCTGCTTCATGCGCTTCTTGCCTTCCTTCTGCTTTTCCAACAGCTTCTTCTTGCGCGAAATGTCGCCACCATAGCACTTGGCCAACACGTTCTTGCGCATGGCCTTGACCGTGGTACGGGCGATGATCTGCGCGCCGATCGCGGCCTGGATGGCCACGTCGAACATCTGCCGGGGAATCAGATCCTTCATCTTTTCGCACAGCTCGCGACCACGGCGATCGGCATGGCTGCGGTGTGCAATCAGCGACAGTGCATCGACCTTGTCGCCATTGATCAGCACGTCCAGACGCACGAACGGGCCCGCATCGAAGCGCACGAAGTGGTATTCCAGCGAGGCATAGCCACGGCTGACCGACTTGAGCTTGTCGAAGAAATCCAGCACCACTTCGGCCATCGGCAGCTCGTAGCTGATCTGCACTTGGCTGCCCATGTAGTTGATGCCGATCTGGCTGCCGCGCTTCTCTTCGCACAGCTTGATGATGCTGCCGATGTATTCCTCGGGGGTGAGGATGTTGGCGCGGATGATCGGCTCGCGGATCTCTTCGATGGTGTTGATCGGCGGCAGCTTGGCCGGGTTGTCCATCATCACGATGGTGCCGTCGCTCTTGAGCACCTCGTAGATCACCGTCGGTGCGGTGCTGATCAGGTCAAGGTTGTACTCGCGCTCCAGGCGTTCCTGCACGATTTCCATGTGCAGCATGCCGAGGAAGCCGCAGCGGAAGCCAAAGCCCATTGCCTCGGAGCTTTCCGGCTCGAAGCGCAGCGCGGCGTCATTCAGGCGCAGCTTGTCCAGCGCTTCGCGCAGGTCCGGGTAGTCCTCGGCATCGACCGGGAACAGGCCGGCGAACACGCGCGGCTGCATTTCCTGGAAGCCCGGCAGCGGCTCCGGCGCCGGGTCGGCCAGCAGGGTCAGGGTGTCGCCGACCGGCGCACCGTGAACGTCCTTGATGCTGGCGTTGATCCAGCCCACTTCGCCGGCACGCAGCGCAGGCATTTCCTTGCGCTTGGGGGTGAACACACCCACCTTGTCGACCAGGTGCCAGCGGCCGGTGGACATGACCTGGATCTTGTCGCCGGCCTTGATCTCACCCTGCATCACGCGCACCAGCGAGACCACGCCCAGGTAGTTGTCGAACCAGGAGTCGATGATCAGTGCCTGCAGCTTGTTGCTGCCACGGTCGGCCGGCGGCGGAATGCGGTGCACGATGGCCTCCAGCACTTCCTCCATGTTCAAGCCGGTCTTGGCGCTGACGGCAACCGCGTCGGACGCATCAATGCCGATCACCGCCTCGATCTCAGCCTTGGCACGGTCAACGTCCGCGGTCGGCAGGTCGATCTTGTTCAGCACCGGCACCACTTCCAGGCCCTGCTCGATGGCCGTGTAGCAGTTGGCCACCGACTGTGCCTCCACGCCCTGGGCCGCATCGACCACCAGCAGCGCACCTTCGCAGGCCGCCAGCGAACGGCTGACTTCATAGGAGAAGTCGACGTGCCCGGGGGTGTCGATGAAGTTCAGGAAGTAGGTCTGGCCGTTGCGGGCCGTATACGGCACCGACACCGACTGCGACTTGATGGTGATGCCGCGCTCGCGCTCGATGGGGTTGTTGTCGAGTACCTGCGCTTCCATCTCGCGCGCGCTCAGACCGCCGCACAACTGGATGATGCGGTCAGCAAGCGTGGACTTGCCGTGGTCGACGTGGGCGATGATGGAGAAGTTGCGGATCATCCGCATTGAATCGTGGGACATAGGTAGCGGCGGCGCGCGGCGTCGTCAGGATAACGGGGAATTATCGCATGCCCGGCCCCGCCCCCGCACAGGGGACCGACCGAGCCTGAACGAAAAGGAGCCGCCCGAAGGCGGCTCCCGCTTGGAGTGGCAAGGCCTGGCGGGGTTATTCGCCGGCCCGGATCGCCACAAAGCTGCTGTTGGCACCGGCCCGGACCAGCAGCATCACCACATCACCCTTCTTGTAGCCGGCCAGCTCGCGGTTCAGCGCCGCGACGCTGCCAACCGACGCGCGGCCGACCTGCAGGACCACCATGCCCGGCGCCAACCGCGCCTCCCGTGCCGCCTGGCTCTTCACCCCGGTGATGCGCACGCCCTCGCCGGACTCCAGGCCCAGCTGACGGCGCTCGGCGGCGGTCAGGTCGGAAACGTCCAGGCCCAGCAGGGCATTGGCGCCGGCCTGCGGCTTGCCCTCCTCCACGCCGGCACCGCTGTTACCCGGGCGCGCGGCATCTTCGGCCAACTCGCTCAGGGTCACTGTGATCTCACGCGCCTTGCCGTCACGCAGAATGCCCATGCGCACGCGACTGCCCGGTGCCATCGCACCAATCATCGGCGGCAGCTCGCTGGCATCGCTGATTTCGACGCCATTGACCGAGCGGATCACGTCGCCCACTTCGATACCGGCCTTGGCCGCGGAGCTGTCAGGCACCATCTGGTTGACCAGCGCGCCGCGGCTGTCAGGCAGCCTCAGACCCTCGGCCGCATCACTGCTCACCGGGCCGACCATCACGCCCAGCTGGCCGCGGCTGACTTTGCCGGTCTTCTTGATCTGATCGACGGCATTCATCGCCAGGTCGATCGGAATCGCGAAGCTGATGCCCATGTAGCCACCCGAAGCGGAGAAGATCTGCGAGTTGATGCCGACCACTTCACCGCGCGTATTCAGCAACGGACCGCCCGAATTGCCCTGGTTGATCGCCACGTCGGTCTGGATGAACGGCACGTAGCGCTGCTCCTGCCCGCCGGTATTGCGCCCCAGCGCACTGACGATGCCGGCGGTGACCGAGTGGTCCAGGCCGAACGGCGAACCAATGGCCAGCACCCACTGGCCCGGCTTGAGCGTGTTGGAATCACCCACACGCACCGTCGGCAGGTTCTTGCCGTCGATCTTCAGCAGCGCCACATCGTATTGCGCATCGCTACCGACCACCTTGGCGGTGAACTCGCGGCGGTCGCTGAGCTTGACCTTGACCGACTCGGCACCATCGACGACGTGATGATTGGTCAGCACATAGCCGTCATTGGAGATGATGAAGCCCGAGCCCATGCCGCGCCCACGCGGCCCGTTGTCCTGCCCACGCGGCCCCGCCCCCGGCCCCGGGAAATCCGGGCCGAAGAAACGGCGGAAGAACTCCGGCATCTGGTCCAGGTCCGGGTTGCTGGCCATGCGCGGATCACGGCGCGCCCCAATGATGGTTTCAACCTTCACCACACCCGGGCCAACCTGGTCCACCAGTTGGGTGAAGTCCGGCAGGCCGCTGACCAACTGCGGTGCTGGCGCGGACGCGCGCGCGGCGGCAACCTGCTCGGTGGGCGCTGTCGGCGCAGTGGTCTGTGCGCATGCGGCCAGCGGCAGGGTCATCGCCAGCAGGCCAAGAATCTGGGATTGAATACGGTGCGTCATCGGCAACGAGCCTCCGGTTCATCAAAAAGGGAAAACAAAGCCTGCCCAGCCACACCGGGCAACGGCATGCTGACAGGATCAAGGGGAGGTGCCGGTGCACATGCGCCCAACCGGCACCGGGGATTCAATGACGCGGCACCAGCCGGGGCAATGCAGCGGCGTCCGCTTCCTGGGCCGGCAGGCGCGGCTCGAACGGGTAGAACGTCGCCCCGCCCTGCTCCCCCGCCGGGAAATTGGCATTCAACGCGCCGCCCTGTGAAAGCGCCGGTGACAGCGTCGACCGCGGCCACGGCCGGGCCTGCAGCGTGCCTGCCGCCACGAATGGATCACGCTGCAGACCTTGCGCAGCCGGCGCCGGCAGCACCGGCGCGGCGGCCAGCGCGCGTTGCGGTTCGGCAGCACGGGCAACCGACGAAGCACGCGCGGCCTGCTGGGTGCGGGTAGCACTGCCCCGGCGCTGCGCTGCATCCTGGCGACGGGCAACGGCGACCGCCACGGCCGGCGCCGCAGCCACCAGGACACCGGCGTCGCTGACCACCTTGCCCGCGTCCGGTGCCGGCTGCACCGGCGCGCTAGACACCTGTGCGGTGGTGGCAATCACCGGATCCGGCACGGCTTCACCCGGCAACTGTTCGCGGGCCATGAACAACGCCACCGCTGCAACGGAGGCCGCCAATGCCGCACCGCCACTCCAGCGCATCCAGCCACGACGTGCCGGGCGCTGCGGCAGCATCTGCACCGGGCCGTTCTGCTTTACGTCGGCCGCAATGGCCGCGCGCACCTTTGCGCTGAAATCCAGCGGCGCCGGCGCGCAGGCCTGGCCACGCAGCGTATCGCCCAGCAACTGCCAACGCTCCTGGCAGGCCGACAGATCCGCATCGTGTTCGATACGACGCAGCATGAAACGCGCTTCATCGGCGCCCAGCTCGCCATCCACCAGCGCCGACAGCTGCTGCCGGTAGTGGAGTTCAAACTTGTCGGCGGTGTTGTTCATGATCTCCGGGGTACGGCCTGTGGTGTTCATACGCGGCTCCGTTCACGGGTTGCACTGGCGGTGTCCAGCAAAGGCCGCAGCTGGACGTCGATGGCCTCGCGGGCGCGGAATATCCGCGAACGAACCGTGCCGATCGGGCAACCCATTTTTTGTGCGATTTCCTCGTAACTCATGCCTTCCACCTCTCGCAACGTGATGGCCGAGCGCAGTTCTTCGGGGAGCGCATCGACCGCCTTCATCACGGTTTGTTCCAGTTCCTGGCGCATCAGTTCGCGCTCGGGGGTATCGGTGTCACGCAGCCGGGTGCCGCTGTCGAACTGCTCGGCATCACCGATGTCGACATCGTCGGTGGGCGGGCGCCGGTTGTGTGCAGCCAGATAGTTTTTTGCCGTATTCACTGCGATCCGATGCAACCAGGTATAGAACTGGGCGTCGCCACGGAAATTCCCAATCGCGCGGTAAGCGCGGATGAAAGTGTCCTGGGCCACGTCCTGACATTCACTCCAGTCGGCGATGTAGCGCCCGATCAACGCGACCACACGATGCTGGTACTTGCGCACCAGGACATCGAAGGCCGCGCTTTCGCCGCGCTGCACACGCCGGACCAGTTCCAGGTCCAGCTCCTGCGGTGTTTCAACCTCGGCCATAACGGGCCGCACTCCTGTCAGCCCAACCGACGTCGGGCAATGAGACCGCTGCTCGCGGAAAAAGTTCAGCCCCCTCGCCGGAAGGGGACGCACCGGCTTTTAACTCCCGTTGGGCTAGGCTGTCAGGAAGCAGTGGCCGGCGCTCGCACATCACATCCCAGAGCATTGGGATTTGACGCCGGGGAAACAACCTCTGGATCATAGCGATCTTCTCCATACACAACCGGATGGAACGTCCCATGCTTTCAGGCTTCGATGGGCTCCGCTTCAATCATTGGCACACCGAACTGCGCGAAGACGGCATTGCCGTGCTCAGCCTCGACCGCAAGGACAGCCCCGTCAATGCGATGTCGCAGGACGTGCTGCTGGAACTGGGTGACATCGTCGAGCGCCTGGCCATCGACCCGCCCAAGGGCGTGGTGGTGCGCTCGACCAAGGCGGCCGGCTTCATTGCCGGCGCGGACCTGAAGGAATTCCAGGAATTCGACCGCCGCGGCACCGTCAACGACGCCATCCGCCGCGGCCAGACCGTCTACCAGAAGCTCGCCGAGCTGCCCTGCCCGACGGTTGCCGCCATCCACGGCCACTGCCTGGGCGGCGGCACCGAGCTGGCGCTGGCCTGCCGCTACCGTGTGGCCTCCAACGATGCCTCCACCCGCATCGGCCTGCCGGAAACCCAACTGGGCATCTTCCCGGGCTGGGGCGGCAGCGCCCGTTTGCCGCAGCTGGTGGGTGCCCCGGCGGCGATGGACATGATGCTGACCGGCCGCACCCTGTCGGCCTCGGCCGCACGCGGCATCGGCCTGGTCGACAAGGTCGCCGCGCCGGCGGTGCTGGTGGATGCGGCGGTGTCACTGGCGCAATCGGGCACGACCCGGCCGTTCAAGCAACGCGCGACCGCCTGGGCCAGCAATACCTTCCTGGCCCGCAAGATCCTGGCCCCGCAGATGGCCAAGCAGGTCGCGCGCAAGGCCAAGAAAGACCAGTACCCGGCGCCGTATGCGCTGATCAACACCTGGGAGCGCACCGGCGGCAGCCCGATCCAGAAGCGCCTGGACGCCGAGCGCCGCGCCGTGGTCAAGCTGGCCAGCAGCCCGACCGCGCGCAACCTGATCCGCATCTTCTTCCTGACCGAGCGGCTCAAGGGCCTGGGCGGGAAGGATTCGGGCATCCAGCATGTGCACGTGGTCGGTGCCGGCGTGATGGGCGGCGATATCGCTGCATGGGCGGCCTACAAGGGCTTCAACGTGACCCTGCAGGACCGCGAGCAGCGCTTCATCGACCCGGCCATGAGCCGCGCCCAGGCGCTGTTCGAGAAGAAGGTGAAAGACCCGGCCAAGCGCCCGGACGTGGCCGCGCGCCTGAAGGCCGACCTGGCCGGCGACGGCGTGGCCCAGGCCGACCTGGTGATCGAGGCCATCATCGAGAACCCGGAAGCCAAGCGTGCGCTGTACCAGACGCTGGAGCCGAAGATGAAGGCCGATGCGCTGCTGACCACCAACACCTCGTCGATCCCGCTGGTCGAGCTGCGTGACCACATCCAGCGCCCGGCGCAGTTCGCCGGCCTGCACTACTTCAACCCGGTGGCGCAGATGCCGCTGGTGGAGATCATCCACCACGACGGCATGGCGCCGGAGACCGAGAAGCGGCTGGCCGCGTTCTGCAAGGCGCTGGGCAAGTTCCCAGTGCCGGTGGCCGGCACGCCGGGCTTCCTGGTCAACCGCGTGCTGTTCCCGTACATGCTGGAAGCGGCCACCGCGTATGCCGAGGGCATCCCCGGCCCGGTGATCGACAAGGCCGCAGTGAAGTTCGGCATGCCGATGGGCCCGATCGAACTGCTCGACACCGTGGGTCTGGATGTGGCCGCTGGCGTGGGCAAGGAGCTGGCGCCGTTCCTGGGCCTGCAGATTCCCGCAGCGCTGGCCAGCGTCGAGCCGGGCAAGCGCGGCAAGAAGGACGGCCAGGGCATCTACAAGTGGGAGAACGGCCGCGCGGTGAAGCCGGAGGTTGCCAAGGACTACCAGGCACCGTCGGACCTGGAGGATCGCTTGATCCTGCCGCTGCTCAACGAGGCGGTCGCTTGCCTGCACGATGGCGTGGTGTCTGATGCCGACCTGCTGGATGCCGGCGTGATCTTCGGCACCGGGTTTGCGCCGTTCCGTGGCGGCCCGATCCAGCATATTCGCGCTACCGGCGCCGACGGATTGGTCGAGAAACTGAAGACGTTGCAGGCACGTCATGGCGATCGGTTTGCCCCGCGCCAGGGTTGGGACATGCCGGTGCTGCGCGAGCCGGTGGCTTGAGATTCTGGTGATTGATTGAACGAAAAGCGGAGCCGTGAGGCTCCGTTTTTTTGTTGGTGATGCGGCTGGGCGTCTTGTGCGCTCTCCCCCCTCTCCCCAACCCCTCTCCCGCAAGGGGAGAGGGGCTCAGATTTCGGCGAGGTGAAGCGATGCATGAAACTGCAGCTTTTAAAGCCCCTCTCCCCTGGTGGGGCGAATCGGGCTGCTAGCGAACCACTGGTTCGCAGCCCGTTGAGCGCCCTTGCGTGAGCAAGGGCCGGGGCGCGGAGCGGGGGTTGGGGAGAGGGAACGTGCGCGAAGCGCGCTGTTCAACGATGCACATGCCCGTGATGCCCCTGTCGGTCCGGACCGTGCGAATGCCCTTCGTGATCGTGATCGTCACCAGCATTCGTCTTCACTTCGGCGCAATCATCGCCGCAATGGTCGGTTTCCACCTGCAACGTGACGTGGTCGATCTCAAAACGCTCATGCAGCACGTCGGCCAGTTGGCGACGCAACACGTCCGGTGCCTGGCCGTCCTGCATCACTACGTGAACAGTCAATGCCGGGGTGCTGGAGGCCAAGGCCCAGACGTGCAGGTCGTGGATGCCGGCAACGCCGGGGTGTCCGCGCAATGCCTGCTCGATATCGGCCAGCACCACGCCCTTGGGCACGCCCTCCAGCAACACATTGATCGCGTCGCGCAGCAATACCCAGGTGCGCGGCAGTACCCACAGGCCGATCAATACCGCAAGAATCGGGTCAACCAGGGTCCAGCCGGTGAAATGGATGATCACGCCGCCGGCAATCACCGCCACCGAGCCGAGCATGTCGCTCCACACTTCCAGGTAAGCGCCCTTGACGTTCAAGCTCTCGCCGCTGCCGGCACTGAGCAGGCGCATCGCGATCAGGTTGACCACCAGGCCGAAGGCGGCCACCCACATCATGCCGGTCGAAGCAATGTCCTGCGGCTGCCGGAAACGCTCGGCCGCTTCCCACAGGATGTAGATGCCCACGCCGAACAGCAGCAGGCCGTTGGTTACCGCGCCCAGGGCTTCCAGGCGTGCGTAACCGTAGGTGCGACGTGCATCCGGTGGCCGCCGGCTCAGGCGCACGGCGGTCAGCGCGATCATCAGGCCCAATGCATCGGTGGCCATGTGCGCCGCATCGGACAGCAGCGCCAGGCTGTTGGTCCAGAACGCACCGATCACTTCCACCACCAGGTAAGTGCTGGTCAATCCCAATGCCCACCACAGGGGCTTCTCGTGGCGGATTTCGCTGGGCAGGTGGTTGTGGTCGTGGCTCATGTGCTGGCTCCGTGATTCGCGGCCAGCTTAGTCAGCCATGCGTGACGGAGACTATTACATCCACGCGCACCGCCGGCCGGGCGTTCATGCCCGGCCAACGGTCGCCGGGGTGATTCAGCGCGGGCCCAGCACGTTTTCCAGGTCGTTGCCCTGCGGCATGCCCGAACGCATCTGCACCGAGCCATCGGCGTCCTTGAACAGGATACCCGGAGTGCCCTGGAAGCCCAGTTCCAGCATCAGCATTTCATTGGTACGCAGCTTGGCCTGGACATCGGCCGGCACCGTGGCCAACGGCTTGATGCCGCCCTTGGCGAAGTTGCGCTCGTTCTCCTGCAGCGCCTGCTCCGGTGCGGCGGCACCAAGAATGGCGGCAGCCTTGTTGGCGCTGTCCTCGCGGATCACACCCACCAGGATCTGCCGGATCTGCACCTTGCCCGATTCCACCCACGGCCGTGCCGCTTCCCAGAAGTGGTTGCAGTACGGGCAATTGGGGTCACTGAAGGCGTAGACGATGCGCGGCGCATCCGCCTTGCCATCAACTACCCAATGGCTGGTTTCAACCTTGCTCCAGGCCTGCGCGCCCATCGGGCCGGATACCAGTTCCTTGAGCTTGCCCGCGCTGACGTCTTCGCCCTTGGCATTGACCAGCGTACCGACGACGGCGTACTCGCCATCCTTGGAGACATACACCCCCAGCGGGCGCTGCCCGGCCACGCCGGCATAGCCGGTCAGGCCGACCGGCGTTTCAAAGGTGCCCATGAATTCCACGCCCTGCGAACGCAGGGTCTTCACCACGGCCGGTTCATTGGCATCAGCCGGCTTGGCCGCAGCGCCTGGAGCCGCAGCTGCGGCGGCCGGCTTGGCCGGCTCGCCCTCGCGGGCACAGGCGGTGGGTACGAGTGCGGCCGTAGCCAGCAGGAGCAACATCGAACGGGATCGAATCATCACTTGCCTCTTCAATAAAACGGAGTTCACTGCAGATCACGCAACCGCGTTTCCAGCGTTGCGCGTGAAAGTTCGCCCATGTGTACGTTGTGCAGGCGTCCATCGGCGCCGAAGAACAACGTGGTGGGCAGCGCTCGCGCGCCGGTTTGTTGCATCACTTCGGAACTGTCATCCAGCAACACGTTGTCCAGCTGCATCTGCTCGGACGCCAGATAGGCCGCGACCTCTTCGCCGGTTTCACCCTGATTGGCGAACACGAACTGCACTGTTGGATGGGCCTGCTGCGCGGCGGCCAACACCGGCATCTCGCGCCGGCACGGGCCGCACCAGGTGGCCCACAGGTTGATCACCACCGGCTTGCCGGCAAAGCCGCTCAGTGCTGCGGGCCGGCCCTGCAGGTCGGTCAACACCGCATCGGGGAGTGGAATGGACGAGCGCTGCACCGCAAACAACGCCATGCCGCCGATGGCCCAGAGCGCGGCACCGGCCGCCAGGCCCAGCAACACCGGCTTGCGCGGCGCGTGCCGGCGGGTTTTCCAGAGCGCGTAACCAGCGGCCACCAGCACGCCGGCCCAAATCGAATAACCGCCATCGCCCAGGCGGATGATTGAAAGGGGCTGCGCCAGGTAGTCCCGCGCATGAAGGGCGACATGCACCAGGCGCGCGCCCAGCAGCCCCAGCAGAAAGGCATCCAACACCACCGCGCCGGCCCGGCTGCGCAGGCCCTCGGCGGCAGGTGCAAGCGCACGCGCAAAAGCCCAGCCCAAGCCCAGCGCGAGCAGCGCCACCAGTGCCATCAAGGGAAACGGGCCCGCGCTGATCACCGGCACCTCCCCGCACCAACGCCCCAGCTTTTCATTGAAGGGGCAGACAACGCCATGTTCCGCACAGTTTCTCCTCAAACAACCGCGATACTTGCCGATAACCGTCTTCTGCCCATCGGCAGCTGCCCAATCCTACGCATGAACAACGTAACCTCCCACAACACTGACGCCGAAAGCGCGGCGCTCATCATTGACTGGAAGAAAAGCCTTGACGCTGCAGGCCCACAAGCCGGCAGCCTGCTTGCCGAGGTGGGCAACCGCCATGCCGCCGAGCTTGCCGCGCATTTCTACAAGGTGATGATGAACGACAACCGCGCATCGCGCTCGCTGTCGCATGACCAGGTACGCGTGCGTCTGCAACCGGCCATGCAGCGCTGGATATCCAACCTGCTGACGGCAAACCCTGACAACGTGGAAAGCTTGATCGCTGCGCAGCGCGTGGTCGGTGATGTACACGCCCGCATCGGCATCCCGGTGGACCTGGTCACGCGCGGCACGCGGGTGTTGAAGCAACGAATGTTCGCGCTGATCGCAGAGCTGGCCGGGCATGGCGAAGCCGCGCATGCCGCCATTGCCAGCCTGACCGCCTCGTTCGACATCGCGCTGGAAGGCATGACCCTGGCCTATTCCAACGCACGCGATCGCTCTTCCCGTACCGATGCGGCCTATCGTTTGTTCTCGCTGGTGCAGAACGTCAGCACCGAGCGCGAGCGCCAGCGTGCATTGCTGCTGGACTGGGAAAACACCCTGCTCTACGCGCTGGCCAGCCAGGGCGAGGTGCTCGTCGCGCAATCGCTGGCACAGTCCGAGTTCGGCCTGTGGTTCACCCACAAGGGCATTCCCAGCTTTGGTGAAAGTACCGAAACCGCGCAGATCAACACGCTGATCAGCGATATCGACCAGTTGCTTGCGCACACCCTGCAGCGCGACAGCACGCCACACGAGCGCGCCACGCAACTGCAGGATGTGCGGGTGAAGGTGGGCCAGATCCGCAACCTGCTGGGCATGCTGTTCGAGCGTATCGGCGAGCTTGATGCCGGTTCCGATGCACTGACCAACCTGCTCAACCGCCGCTTCCTGCCAACGGTGCTGCGGCGCGAAATCGAGCTGGCCGAGAAATCCCGGGGCAGCTTCGCAGTGCTGCTGCTGGACCTGGACCACTTCAAGGCGATCAATGACGAACATGGCCATGAAGCCGGCGACCGCGCATTGCAGCACGTGGCCAGCATCCTCAACCAGTTCACCCGCGGCAGCGATTACGTGTTCCGCTATGGCGGCGAGGAGTTCGTGGTGGTGTTGGTGGCCGTGCAGGAGCAACAGGCGCTGGTGATTGCCGAAGGCCTGTGCAAACGCATTTCCGACTCCCCGGCGCCACTAGGCCAGGACCAGCGCCTGCCCATCACCGCCAGCATCGGCGTGGCGTTGTACGACGGCCATCCGGACTACGAGCGGGTCATGGCCCGCGCCGATGCGGCCATGTATCAAGCCAAGAAGCAGGGCCGCAACCGCGTCGTGCTGGGCAACGAAGCATTCCCCTCCGCCCCCGGGCGCGCCGAGCTGCAACGGCAGCGCTGAATCACCTGCTGCCATCGCAGCGGCCAGCAGGTCATGCGGCCAACACGCCTGCCCGGCCTTTCGCAGCTGGCGGGTTGAGGTGAAAGGCCGCCAAGGTCCGGCTGCAACCGGGTGAACATGCGCGCCGGGGGGAGCACGGCATGGCCACGGTCAGCGGTATGCATACCGGCACTTGGACACGGCGTAGCGCAAAGGCATGCTCCATTGCCCAGCTTCTGTCCACCGGATGACCATGTCCCGCGCTTCCCTGCTGCCTGCCATTTTGTTCTGCTCCCTCGCCACACTGTCACTGTCGGCCACGGCGAAGGATGTCCCGCCGCCGGCCGACCATGTCGATGCCGACGGGCCGTATGTCTTCCGCAATGGCGAGGCCTTGCTGGCGCGCTGGATCTGCGATGACAAGGTCTATGCACGCAAGCTGCCCGATGCAAACACCGCGCTGCCCCCGCTGTGCGGCTATCCACATGCACTCACCCTGCAAGCGGATGCGACGGTATCGGCGTCAACATTGCCTGCCGTGCCGCGGATCATCGCGCTGTCCGACATCCACGGGCAGTACGCGCTGCTGGTGAAGCTGCTGCGCGCCCATCAGGTGATCGACGCGCAGGACCGCTGGGCACGCGGCAGCGACACCCTGGTGATCGCCGGTGATGTGTTCGACCGCGGCCCGCAGGTGACCGAAACCTTCTGGCTGCTGTACGGCCTGCAGCAGCAGGCGGCCGAGGCCGGAGGCGCAGTGCATTTCGTGCTCGGCAATCACGAGACGATGGTGCTGTACGACGACCTGCGCTACGTCAACCCGAAGTACCTGCGCAGCGCACAGCTGCTGGGCCGCAGCTATCCCCGGCTGTACGGCGCCGATTCGGTGATCGGCCAGTGGCTGCGTACCCGGCCGGTGCTGCTGCGTATCGGCGATACGCTGTTCCTGCACGGCGGCATCTCACCCGAAGCGGTGCAGCTGGCGCTGGACCCGGCGTCCACCAATGCGGCCTACCAGGCCTCCCTGGGCGTTCCCAAGGCCGAGGTGAAAGCCGACCCGGCCACCGCGCCGCTGTACGACGGCAAGACCAGCCCGATCTGGTACCGCGGCCATTTCGATAGCCGCCTCGATGCAGACGGCGTGCAGTCGCTGCTGGACACGCTGGGACTGCAGCGCATCGTTGTTGGGCACACCTCGATGGAGCACGTCAGCAGCTTCCATGGCGGCCGCATCATCGCCATCGACAGCAGCATCAAGGACGGCGAGAACGGCGAATTGCTGTTCATCGAAAACGGCCACCTCAGCCGCGGCCTGCTGGATGGAACACGGGTGCCGCTGGCCGAGGGCGTAGTCCGGCAGGATGACTGAGCCACGGGCCGCAAGCGCTGTGGCCGCCCTGCCGCTCTGGCCTACAATGCCTGCTTTGTGGCAGCCCGCTGCCCGGCAATCGAAGTGGACCCCGCGTGACCGAGAAGAAGCCCGAACACACCCCGTTGATGAAGCAGTTCTTCGCAGCCAAGTCCGACTACCCGGACCTGCTGCTGTTCTTCCGGATGGGCGATTTCTACGAACTGTTCTATGACGATGCGCGCAAGGCCGCGCGCCTGCTCGACATTACCCTGACCCAGCGCGGCAGCTCCGGCGGTGCGCCGATCCCGATGGCCGGTGTGCCGGTGCACTCTTTCGAAGGCTACCTGGCGCGCCTGGTTGCCGTGGGCGAGTCGGTGGCGATCTGCGAGCAGATCGGCGACCCGGCGCTGGCCAAGGGCCTGGTCGAGCGCAAGGTGGTGCGCGTGGTCACCCCCGGCACGGTCACCGACGAGGCGCTGCTGGACGAGCGCCGCGACACCCTGCTGATGGCGCTGTCGCGCAGCAAGGCCGGTTATGGCCTGGCCTGGGCCGACCTGGCCGGCGGCCGTTTCCTGGTGAACGAGGTCGATACTGACGATGCACTGGAGGCCGAGCTGGCCCGGCTGGAGCCGGCCGAGCTGCTGGTGCCCGACGAGGAGAACTGGCCCGAGTTCCTGCGCCACCGCAGCGGGGTGCGCCGCCGTGCACCGTGGCTGTTCGACGCCGACAGCGGTCGCCGCCATCTGCTGAACTTCTTCAAGCTGCACGACCTCAGCGGCTTTGGTATCGACGACAAACCGCGCGCCACCGGCGCTGCCGGTGCCCTGCTCGGCTATGTCGAGGAAACCCAGAAGCAGCGCCTGCCGCACCTGACCTCCATCGCGATGGAAAACGCCGGTGAGGCCATCGCGATGAATGCCGCCACCCGCCGTCACCTGGAACTGGATACGCGTGTCGATGGCGACACCCGCAACACCCTGCTGGGCGTGCTCGACAGCACCGTCTCGCCGATGGGCGGGCGCCTGCTGCGGCGCTGGCTGCACCGCCCGCTGCGCCTGCGCAACGTGCTGCAGCAGCGTCACCACGCGGTGGCCACGCTGATTGACCGCGGCGCCGATGCCGACCTGCGCGACAGCTTCCGCGCACTTGGCGACATCGAGCGCATCCTGACCCGCATGGCGCTGCGCTCGGCACGCCCGCGTGATTTCTCCACCCTGCGCGATGGCCTGGGCCTGTTGCCCGCCATCAACGCGCAGCTGGATGCACTGGATTCACCGCGCCTGCAACAGTTGCGCGCCGAGCTGGGCTCGCACGATGAAAGCGCGCACCTGCTGGCCAGCGCCATCGCCGAGCAGCCGCCGTTGAAGCTGTCCGACGGCGGTGTGATCGCCGAGGGCTACGACGCCGAACTCGACGAACTGCGCCGCCTGTCAACCAACGCCGACCAGTTCCTGATCGACCTGGAAGCACGCGAGCGTCAAACCAGCGGCATCCCGACCCTGAAGGTCGGCTACAACCGCGTGCATGGTTACTACATCGAAATCAGCAAAGGCCAGGCCGACAAGGCGCCGGTGCACTACACCCGCCGCCAGACCCTGACCAATGCCGAGCGCTACATCACCGAGGAGTTGAAGAACTTCGAGGACAAGGTGCTGTCCGCCCGCGAGCGTTCGCTCAGCCGCGAAAAGCTGCTGTACGAAGGCCTGCTCGACATCATTGGCGAGCACCTGGAGCCGCTGAAGCGCTGCGCCGGCGCGCTGAGCGAACTGGACGTACTGGCGGCATTTGCCGAACGTGCGCAGGCACTGGACTGGGCACAGCCGGAGCTGCAGGAAGACGCCTGCCTGCGCATCGAACGCGGCCGCCATCCCGTCGTTGAGGCCGTGCGCGAAACCCCGTTCGAGCCCAACGATCTGGACCTGCACCCGGACCGCCGCATGCTGGTCATCACCGGCCCGAACATGGGCGGTAAGTCCACCTACATGCGGCAGAACGCATTGATCGTGCTGCTGGCCCACATCGGCAGCTTCGTACCGGCCAGCCGCGCGCTGATCGGCCCGATCGACCGCATCCTGACCCGCATCGGCGCCGGCGACGACCTGGCCAAGGGCCAATCCACCTTCATGGTGGAGATGGCCGAAACCAGCTACATCCTGCATCACGCCACCGAACACTCACTGGTGTTGATGGATGAAATCGGCCGCGGCACGTCCACCTACGACGGCCTGGCCCTGGCCGACGCGGTCGCACGCCACCTGGCTTACCAGAACCGCTGCTACACGCTGTTTGCCACGCACTATTTCGAGCTGACCGCCCTGGCCGACGAAAGCCATGAAGGCGGCGCAAGCGGCATCGCCAACGTGCACCTGGACGCGGTGGAACACGGCGACACGCTGGTATTCATGCACGCAGTGAAGGACGGCCCGGCCAACCGCAGCTTCGGCCTGCAGGTGGCCGCATTGGCTGGCCTACCCAAATCCACGGTTGCGCAGGCACGCCGTCGTCTGGCCGAGCTGGAACAGCGTGGCGGCGAAACGCAGAGCGCGTCGATGGCGCCACAGGCACTGGATGCACCTCAGCAGTTCGGCTTGTTTGCCGCGCCAAGTTCCGCAGCACTGGATGCACTGCAGGCGATTGATCCGGACGAGCTGACGCCGAAGCAGGCGCTGGAAGCGCTGTACCGGGTGAAGTCCTTGATCTAAGCCAGAGCGCCCACGTAGTGCTTTCTCAGGCGAGGCCGCTGCTCCAAACATCAACATGAGTCACCCGCTTCAAGCCCCTCCCCCTTCACGGGAGAGGGGTTGGGGAGAGGGCGCCACGCGATGCCTCCACGCCCGTAATGCAACGCCATGCTCGGCAGGGGCCGTACAGATGGTGCCCACTGCCAAGCATGGCTCGGCGCCACCAAGAGCACTAGTCGCCGAGGCGTTCTTCCAGGAAGTTGTCCATCATTTTCCAGGCGCGCTTGGCCGCACGCGGGTCGTACAGGCAGCCTGGCGGGCTGTTGGCATCGGATTCGGCGAAGCAGTGGACCGCGCCGCTGAAATTGACGAACTGCCAATCCGCACCGGCGCCGTCCATTTCCTTGCCGAACGCGGCGATGTCTTCGCCGGTCACGCCCTGGTCGGCCGCACCATTGAGCACGAGGATCGGCACCTTGCCACTGCCCGTTGCCGCAGGTGTTGGCGTGGACAGACCGCCGTGCAGGCTCACCACGCCGGCCAGCGGCATGCCCGCGCGGGCCATTTCCAGCACCGCGGTGCCGCCGAAGCAGAAGCCGACTGCCGCGATATGCGATGCATCCAGCGGTGCCCTGCCCGCCTGTGATTTCAACGCATCCAACGCAGCGTGGGCGCGAGCGCGCAGCACTGCACGGTCATCACGCAGTGGCTTGGATGCAGCCGCGGCTTCGGTGTTGTCCTTGGGGCGCACGTTCTTGCCGTAAACATCGGCGACCAGCACCACGTAATCATCGCCGGCAATCTGTTCGGCCTTGGCAACGGCGGATGCGTTGACGCCGCGCCAGTTGGGCACCATCACCACACCGGGGCGGCGTGCATCGCCTTCGTCGTCATAGACCAAAACGCCGCTGAAGGTGGTGCCTTCGTGCTGCCATTCCACCGGACGCTGCTGCATTTTTGCGAAGGCAGGTAGGCTTGCGGATACGCACAACGCCAGTACTGCCAACTGCCACTTTCGTGCTGCTTGCATGGGAGTGCTCCGGGCTTGGGTTGTGTGGCGGAGTCTACGGCTAAAAGCGGCCCTCACCCCAACCCCTCTCCCCCAGGCGGGAGAGGGGCTCGGATTGCTGCGGCTCGTGATGCACTAGCCCCTCTCCCGTTTACGGGAGAGGGGTTGGGGTGAGGGGAGGCTCCTAGCTCAAAAAACCTAGGCGAAAACTCACGCAATCCCCAATCCCGGAATCGCACTGATGCTGTCCGGATCGAATCCGGCCAGTTCGGCGAAATGCCGCCCGCGCGCAACATAGTCTTTATAAGCGCCGAAACTTGGCGCGCCCGGCGACAGCAACACCACGCCGCCCTGTTCACCCAATGCGGCGCGCGCCAGTTCCACCGCATGCGGCAGATCACCGGCGGCATGCAAACCAAACCGGCCTTCGTCGGCCAGCGGTTGCAGCAGTGCATGAATCCGCGGTCCGTTGCTGCCCATGGTCACGATTTCCACGGGCGCGTTGTCGCGCATGTGCTCGGTGAAATCCTGCCACTCCACGCCGCGATCATGCCCACCAACGAGCAACGCAATGCGCTGCCCGGCAAAGCAGTCCAGCGCCGCCAGTGATGCATGCGGCGTGGTGCTGATGGAGTCGTTGACCCAGCGCAGGCCATCGCGTTCGCCCAGCAGTTGCAGGCGATTGGGCAAGGGGCGGAAGCGCTGCACCGCCGGCGCCAAAGCCACGGCATCCAGCCCCAGTGCCTCGACCGCTGCCAACACCGCACACAGGTTGCCGCGGTTGTGCCGGCCCGGCAGCGGCGTGCTGGAGGTATCAAACACGGCTTGCGTACCGCGATGCACGACCTCGCCCACCATGTGCCAGCCATCGGGCTGGTTGAACCAGACGATCTCGCTGTGCGGCAGCTGCAAATTGCGCAGATGTTCGTCGGCGGCGTTGAGCACGGCCACGCGCGGATGGCCGCCAGTCACCAGCAACAGTTTGTCGTCGATGTAACGCTGCTCGCTGCCGTGCCAATCCAGATGTTCGGGAAAAATATTCAGCACGATGGCGACGTCCGGCCGCGCGCCACTGCGTGCCACTTCGCCGGTCTGGTAACTGGACAGCTCCACCGCCCAGTATTCCGGCGCCGGCTGCGGGTCCAGCACTTCCAGCAGCGGCAGACCGATGTTGCCGACCAGGCCGGTACGGTGCCCCGCCGCGCGCAGCAGGTGCGCCAGCAGCGACGTAGTGGTGCTCTTGCCCTTGGTGCCAGTCACGCAAACCGTGTTGGGCAGTGTGCCGTCGGCCTGCGCATGTTCACTGAACCACAACGAGGTGCCACCGATGAACTGCGTACCCTGCGCCAGCGCGTACTCGGCCTCGGGCTTGTAGGGACTGATGCCCGGCGACTTGATCACCACGTCGAACGAAGCCAGCAGCTCGCCACTGACCTCGGTTTCAACCCGCAGATGCGCATCACCCAGCGCAAGAATTTCCTCTGCCTCAGCGACAGAACAAAGCACCGTCAACCGCGCAGGAAACCGCGCTTGCGATTCCCCGCTCCCAACTCCCCATTTCCTATCACGCAACGCGTGATACGCCGCCCGGCCTTCGCGTCCCCAGCCCCACAGCGCGACGCACTTGCCTTCAAACTGCGAAATTCGCACGCAGACGCTCCCACAATGCTGCCGGGATGCGGTGTTCGCCGTCGATGACCAGCAACGGTTCAATCTTCAGTTCTTCAGCGGAAAGCGTCGGCTGGATCAGGCTGGCGAAGCGCTTGACCAGCACGTCCTCCTTCCATTCCGGGCGTGCAGCCAAAGTCGCCATCGCGGCGCGCGATTCCTTGCCCTCGCCCACGCACTCAAACGGCTTGTGGTCCTGGAATTCCAGCAATGCGTCGTAGCCGCCAGCCTGCTCGCTGTCGTCCAGCAGATTGCGGCCGAAGATGCGCACCAGCCGCGTCTTGGGCATGAACGGGGCCAGCGCCAGGAACACGAAGTGGCACTTCGGGCAGACGCCGCACCAGCGGTTCACCGGGCGCTCGCCGAGGATGTGGAAATTGCGGTTGCAACTGGAGAAGTGCGCGTCGTAGAAATCGGTCCTGGCGAACTGGCGGGCCACTGCAAGTTCCGACAACGGACGCAGCAGCGAGTAGTAGTTCAAGTCGGCGGCAACGTGCTGCTGCACGTATTCGCCAAACGCCTTCTCGAACGCCCAGCCCTTGGACCACTGGTGATTGACCTCGCCGGTACCGGCGATCAGGCTGCCGTAGCTGGCCGAGCGTTCGTTGGAGAACACCACCTGGTCCACACCCTGCACCAGCGCAGCCAGCACCATGATGGCCGAGTTCACCGCAGTGACCGGAATGTGTCCATTCCATGCACCCTGGCGGTTGAGCTCGAACAGCTCCGGGGCCAGCGTGCGGCCGATGTTGAGCGTCGGCAGGCCGGTGCGCTCGGCACAGGCGCGGATCAGTTGCGAGCCACCAATCCAGGTGACGGTTTCGGCAACACCGGCATTGCGCAGGGCTTCGATGCTGACCAGCGAATCCTTGCCGCCGCCGATGGCGACGAGGGCGTGGTGGGTCAGGCCGAGTGCAGGAGCAGAAGCGCCCTCACCCCCAGCCCCTCTCCCGTGAACGGGCGAGGGGAGATTCACCGGCAGCTTGAACCGGCCACGCAGGTTCAGGCCATTGCGGTAGGCAAATTCGCCCAGACCGTTGAGATACACATCTTCCACCAACGCAGCGGTTGCCGCGTCGATGGCGTAGCTGTCGATGCTCACCTGTTCCGGCACTGCGGCCTTGTAATAGCTCACGCCCGCGATCAGGTGCAGCACCTGCAGCGCACGCTGCACCGCGGCGGCACGCTCACCTTCCAGCTGGAACGGCGCGCCCGGCACGGTGACGGTCTCGGTCATCTCCGGGCCGTCGTCGAAGGCGTAGACCAGCCGTGCCACGCCGGTGTCCGCGGCAAAATCGCAGCGGACAAAGCGGAAACGGGAAACCTGGTGTTTATCAAAAGCTGTCATGGCGTATCCGAATCAAGCAAACCGTTTTCGCGCGGGCGCGCGGCGGGACGAAAAGAAGTGCGTGGAACGAACGTCATCAGGCATCGATGACGTCCTCGCGCGGCAATACGCGCTGGTTGTAGGTACTGGCCATGCTGAAGCCATAGGCTCCGGCATCGGCAATCAACATCACATCGTCCGGCGTGGTGCCGGCCGGCAGCTTTACCCGCTGCGCGAACACGTCGCTGGATTCGCAGATCGGGCCGACCACGCTGAAATCAACATCGCGCGCATCGTCCAGTCGCGACAGGTTGGCGATGTCATGCCATGCGTCGTACAGCGCCGGGCGCAGCAAGGCATTCATGCCGGCATCCAGACCCACGCGGCGCACGCCGTCCTTTTCCACCACCTGGGTGGCATGGGTGAGCAGCACGCCGGATTCGGCCACCATGAAACGGCCCGGCTCGATCGCCAGCTGGAACGCCGGATGCACCGCCTTGATTTCCGCCAGGCCTGCCGGCCATGCATCCAGGTCAAACGGCTCGTCGTCGTCGCTGTACGGCACCGGCAAGCCGCCGCCGATATCGAGAATCTCCACGCTGCCGATGCGGCGGGCAAAGCCGGCCATTTCATCGACCATCTGCTTCCAGTGGCCGCTGTTTTCGATACCGCTGCCCAGGTGCGCATGCACGCCGGTGATGCGGATATCCAGCGCGCGCGCGGCGGCGATGAACTCATCCACGCGCTGCGCGGACAGGCCAAACTTGGAATCCTTGCCGCCGGTGTTGACCTTCTTGTGGTGGCCATCACCGTGACCCAGGTCGATGCGCACCCACAGCGAACGGCCGCGGAATACCTCCGGCCAGCGCTGCAACAACTCCACGTTGTCCACGGTGACATTGACGCCGCGCGCCAGCACCGCTTCGTACTCGTTGATGGGCGCAAAGCTCGGGGTGAACAGCACGCGCTCGGGGGTGATGCCCGGCACCGAGGCGAACACCAGTTCCACTTCGCCCTGCGACACGCATTCCAGACCAAAACCTTCAGCCGCAAGCGTGCGCAGAATTTCCGGATGCGAGTTGGCCTTGATCGCGTAGAAGCGGCGGTCGATGGCGCTGATCGCCTTCAACTGACGCGCGCGTTCGCGCACCTTGTCCAGGTCGTAGATATAGGCCGGCGTACCCTGTGCAGCCAGCTCCAGCAACTTCTGGCGCTTGCCCGGGGCCTGCCACCACGGCGTCTGCCGCGGGCGGATGGTGCCGATGATCTCGCGCCAGCGCGGGCCGAACACCTGTTCTTCGTACACCGGCATCGCGCCGCTGTCGATCAACTCGCTGTGCAGGATCGGCAGCAGGCCATCGGCGTCGGCTTCATCAATGACGAAGGTCAGGTTCAAGTCGTTGGACGACTGCGAAATCATGTGCACGCGCTCCTTGCCGAACGTGGCCCACACGTCCGAGAGCTTGTACAGCAGCGAGCGCATGCCGCGGCCAACCAGAGTGATGGCCGCGCACGGCACGATCACCTTGACCTTGCAGATCTCCGACAGGTCCGCCGACAACGCGGCCAGCACGTCGGTATTGACCAGGTTTTCGGAGGGATCCAGCGACACGGTGACGTTGGTCTCGGCCGAACCGATCAGGTCCACCGACAGCCCGTGCTTCTTGAACAGGTTGAACACATCGGACAGGAAGCCCACCTGCTGCCACATGCCGATGCCTTCCATCGACACCAGCACGATGCCGTTACGGCGGCTGATCGCCTTCACGCCCGGCACCGGCTCGGCGCTGCCGTCAATGCTGGTGCCCGGCATGTGCGGGCGCTCGGTATCAAGGATGGCCATCGGCACGCCGGCGTCGCGGCACGGCTTGATCGAGCGCGGGTGCAGCACCTTGGCGCCGGTGGTGGCGATTTCCTGCGCTTCGTAATAGTCCAGCCGGGTAAGCAGGCGCGCGTCGGGCACGTCCTTCGGGTTGGCGCTGAACATACCCGGCACGTCGGTCCAGATTTCAACGCGGCTGGCGCCCAGCAACGCACCGAAGTAGGCCGCGGAGGTATCGGAGCCACCACGGCCGAGGATGGCGGTGCCGCCGTCTTCATGGCGGGCGATGAAACCCTGGCTGATCAGCATGCGGGTTGGCTGCGCCGAGAACCGCTGCTTGAAATCGGCCTCGCCCTGCCACTGGCAGTTCACCGACAGGCGCTGCGACCAGGCGGTCTGGTTGGGTGCGGGCGGCAGCGCATGCAGCCACTGGCGCGCATCCATCCAGCCAAAATCCAGGCCGTTGCTGCGCAGGTACGCCGCACCAATGCTGGAGGACAACAGCTCGCCCTGGCCCAGCACTTCAGCCTGCCAGTCCAGCGGCCGGCTCGCCGCGCGTGGGTCGTCCAGCAGCGCCTGCAGCGCTACCAGCCGGTCGGCCAGCACGTCGGCACCCAGCTCCAGTTCGACAAGGAATTCGTTGTGACGGGCGACCAGCGCGGCCACACGCTGCCGGCTGTCGGCTGCGCCATCGGCAATGGCGGTCAATTCGTTGGTGACGCCCGACAGGGCTGACACCACCACCAGCACCCGGCCGCCGGTCTCGTCCGCCCGTTTTTTCGCCAGCTGCCCGATCGTGTTCCAACGATGACGACGGGACACCGAGGTGCCACCGAACTTGAGAACGATCCAGCGATCAGCAATTGGGGAAGCGGACATTGGCTTTGGGGGTTCACTGATGGAAGAAAGACCCGACGACGCGGGCGGAACCCCCGATTCTATGCCAAGCCCATGCGGGCTGGACCGCTGATTTCGGGCGATACCATCGCTGCCGGCTCCCTCCCGGGGCAGAGAAGGTAGCACCTGCAACTAAACGGGTCATCTTTGAGTGGGGCTTGGGGATTGGCGAGGCGGATTGGCAACCGCATCCGGCTCACCGCTGCTGGCGACACCGCCGCCCCCTGCCTAAGCTGCCCATCCCCCACGCACCATCTACTTCTCATGACCCTGCGCCGCTATCTGCAGCTGGATGTCTTTGCCGCCCGCCCGGGCACCGGCAATCCACTCGGCGTCATCCTCGACAGCGACGGCCTGGATACCGCAGCGATGCAGGCCATCGCTGCCTGGTTGAACCTGTCCGAGACCGTCTTCTTCGTACCGCCGGACCCCGGCGCGGACTACCGCATCCGGATCTTCACGCCCAGTTGCGAACTGCCCTTTGCCGGCCACCCCAGCGTCGGCGCCGCCTGGGCAGCGGTGACCTGTGGGCTGGCCGAGCCGCAGGCCGGCGCCCTGCTGCAGCAATGTGCGGCCGGCCTGCTGCCGGTGCGGGTGAGCGGGCCATCGGCTGCCCCAACCATCGCCCTGGCCAGCCCTGCCGCGCGCCGGTTACCAACCGCACCGGGTGCGATACCCGAACACCTCACCGCCCTGGCCGCGCCAGGCCACCTGCCCGAACTGTGGGACAACGGCCCGCGCTGGTGGCTGTTGCCGGCCCGCGACGCCGCCAGCGTGCGGGCGCTGGAGCCGGACATGGACGCGCTTTGCGACTGGAGCAACAGCACCGGCGCAACCGGCGTGGCGGTGTTCACCGCCGAAGCCGCTGCCGAACATGCGCTGGTGGTGCGCGCGTTCTGCCCCGGCGACGCGGCGAGCGTGCCGGAAGATCCGGTGACCGGCAGTGCCAATGCCTTGATCGGCGCCTGGCTGCAGCAACATGGTCAGTTGCCCGGCATCAATGGCCGCTACACCGCCAGCCAGGGCCGCGAAGTGGGCCGCGACGGGCGCGTGCAGATCGCCGTCGAAGCCGACGGCACGGTCTGGATTGGCGGCCAGGTGCAACGGGTGATCGACGCGCAGGTGCGCTGGTAAGCTGCCCAGCCCCCGTCTGGAACACGCTGCATGAGCACCCGTCGTTATCTGCAACTGGATGTGTTTTCCGCCCGTGCCGGCGCCGGCAACGCGCTGGGCGTGATCATCGACAGCGACGGCCTGGACGGTGAAGGCATGCAGGCCATCGCGGCCTGGCTGAACCTGTCCGAGACCATCTTCTTCCTGCCGCCGGACGAAGGCGCCAGCTACCACATCCGCATTTTCACGCCGAAGGGCGAGCTGCCGTTCGCCGGCCACCCCAGCGTGGGTGCGGCCTGGGCCGCCGTCGAACTGGGCCTGGCCACGGCTGACGACGAAGGCCGGCTGGTACAGCAATGCGCCGCCGGGCTGCTGCCGGTGCAGGTCCAGGGCGGGCGCTGGTTCCGCCAGATCAAGGTGCGCAGCCCGCAGGCCGAGCGCCGTGACACCGCGCCGCACGCCCTGCCCGAAGGGCTGGCAGCACTCGCCCGGCCCGGCCATGTCCCGCAACTGTGGAACAACGGCCCGGATTGGTGGCTGCTGGAAGCCGGCAGCGAAGCGGCCCTGCGCCGTTACCGGCCGGAGCTGGCCGCCATCGGCGCGATGCCCGGGCGCGGCAAACTGGCGGTATTCGCCGCCGCTGACCGCCCGGATGTGGGCTATCAATATGTGGTGCGCGCATTCGCCCCGGGCGTGGGCATCAACGAAGACCCGGTGACCGGCAGTGCTAACGCCCTGGTTGCCGCACACCTCCTGGCCGAAGGCCGGATCAAGCCCGGCAGCCAATACCTGGCCAGCCAGGGCCGCGAACTCGGCCGTAATGGGGAGGTGCGCGTGGACGTGGATGCGGAATCCAACATCTGGATTGGTGGCGAGGTGCAGCAGGTGATTGCCGGGCAGATTGAGTGGTGAGACCTCAACGCAGGTAATCCCATCCCTTCTCCCGTTGACGGGAGAAGGTGCCCCGAAGGGGCGGATGAGGGCAAGCGGGCGAAGCACGCCCCCTTCACCCTTGTAGCTCACAGCAACACAAAAGCCTGAAACCAGCGGACTGCGTCCGCCTGCCCCCTCTCCCCAACCCCTCTCCCGCAAGGGGAGAGGGGCTTGAGCAACAGCAACAGCCACTACAACAGCAACAACAGCCTTCGGACTTCCCCATGACCACCCGCCGCTTCCTGCAACTCGATGTCTTCGCGCCCCGCCCCGGCACCGGCAATCCGCTGGCCGTCGTGCTCGATGCCGAAGGCCTGGACGATGCCGCCATGCAGGCCATCGCCCGCTGGACCCGCCTGCCCGAAACCACCTTCATCTTCGCGCCGACAAAACCAGGCACCAGTTACGGCATCCGCATGTTCGCCCCGCAGAAGGAAGTGCCGTTCGCCGGCCACCCCAGCGTCGGCAGTGCGCACGCAGTGCTTGAAGCAGGCCTGGCTGCCGCCGATAACGGCTTGCTGGTGCAGGACGGCATCGCCGGGCAACTGCCGCTGCGTGTCAGCGAACACAACGGCGTGCGCACCATCGCCATCCGCACCCCGCGTGCGTCGGTGGCTGAAATCGTCGGCGCTGATGACCCGCGCCTGCAGCCGGCCATCATCGGCTGGCCGCTGGGCAGCCTGCCGCCGGCATTGATGGACGGCGGCCGCCGCTGGTGGGTGGTGGAAGTGGCAGACGAAACCGCGCTGCGCGCCCTCGCGCCCGACTGGGACGCCATTGCCACCCTGGCCGAAGCCACCGGCGCAATGGGCGTATTCGCCTACGCACGCACCCGCGGCGATGGCTACGACCTCGTGGTGCGCGCCTTCGTCGGCAACGGCCGCCGCTTTGAAGACGCCGCCTCCGGTGCCGCCAATGCGGTGCTGGCCGCATGGCTGGACGAACGCGACGCCCTGCCCGGCAGCAACAAGCGCTACACCGCCAGCCAGGGCCGCGAAGTGGGCCACGATGCACTGCTGGAACTGAGCATCGACGACCACGGCGATGTCTGGTCCGGCGGCCAGGTACAGACCGTCATCCAGGGAACCATCGACTGGTAACGCAAGTCACAGGCTGCTCGACATTCCGTGCAACGAAAGGGACAGGCAATGCGCAAATGGATGCTGCTGGCGGCCATGCTGTTTTCGCTGGCGACCAACGTCGCCGCCAGCGATGACAAACCCGCGCCCGCCAGGGTGTTGTTCGTCGGCAACAGCCTGATCTACGTCGGCAACCTGCCCGCTACCTTCGCGGCAATGAGCCAGGCCAATGGCCAGCCGGTGCACAGCCAGATGATCGTCAAGGGCGGCGCCAGGTTGAACGAACGCCTGACCGACGGTTCCGTGCAGCAGGCCTTGAACCGCCAGCCCCCGGCGGTCCTGGTGTTGCAGGAGCAAGGCGGTGCGCTGTTGTGCCTGCCCGATCAGGACACCTGCACACAGTCGCAGGCGGCAGTGAAGGCGCTGGCACAGGCTGGCCGGGACAGCGGCGCGCGGGTATTCCTGCTCGGCAGCTACCAGGCCCAGCCGCGCGCATCGGCCGAACTGGTCAAACGGGAAGGCGCTGCCGCCGAGCAGGCGGGCATTCCCTATGTGGCGATCTCCGAAGCCCTGCGCAGCGTCTCCAGCGCCGCGCCGGAGCTGCAATGGTTCGACGCCGATGGCATGCATCCGGGCCCGGCACTGACACTGCTGGACGCCATCGTGCTTTATCACGCAATCCATGGCCGCTACCCGGAACGTGGCTTTGCCGTGGATGCGCCCATCTACCGGCCGAAGAGCGGCCTGAACGTCGGCCTGCGTGATGCTGATGCGCCTCCGCCGCTGAGTGATACGCCGATGCACATCGAATATTCCGATACGCAGGTGCAGCGCATCACCGCGATGCTGCAAGCTGCACAGCCCTGATCAGGAACCCGCCGCCATGCCCCACCTCACCCTCGAATACAGCAGCAATCTCCCCGCCGCGATCCCCCCCGCGCTACTGCGCGCGGCCAATGAAGCCCTGGTGAGCACCGGGCAGTTCCAGGAAGCGGACATCAAAAGCCGCGCGATCGGCTTTGACCACTTCGCCATCGGCACCGCCCGTACCGCGCGTGCCTTCGTCGCGGCGAAGTTGTCCATCCTCAGCGGCCGCAGCGCTGAAACCAAACGCGAAATCGCGCAGGCGCTGCTGGCCGCGTTGGAAGCCGCCATCCCCGACGATGGCTGGGAGCTGCAGACCAGCGTCGAGATCCTCGACATCGACCGCGACAGCTACGCTAAGTCTTGCCGCCCCAACTGAGCTACCGGGCACCCGCAACCAACGACCTTCCGCCGATGGATGCCGGCTAGGTCTGCTGCTTGAACTTCAGTTTTGCACCATCGAGCAAAGGCATATACGCATCCGATGATCGCAACCTGAGGTCAACCCATAAGGTCATTTCCTGCAGACCCGGCTCCATTGCCGAGAACCTCGTATTGAAGCTGAACTCGAAACGCACAGGCCCGCTGCCTTGAAACATCTGTCGCTGCAGCTCGCGTAGCTGCCTCGCCCCTTCAGGCGACAATGCCAATTCGTAAGTCGTGACGGGAATGTCGGAACTGAACATGCCGGGACTGCGTTTTCCTTCTGTGGTGCCCAGCACTCTCAATTGCATGTCCGCCACATTCACTGCCTTGTCCTCACCCTGCAATTCCAGCTTCAAGCGAGTACCACCTATATCCACCACATTGCCGCGCGGAATGGACGCTCTCACCCTCACCTCGGCCGGATCAAGTTGATGCAGCGTTTTTTCATTGAGCGCGGAGAGCCTCAAAGCAGTAGACAACGGAATCGAGGCACATGCGGACACAAGCGTCAGGCATGCAACGGCGATGATGCGGACAAACGAGGCAGGGAGTCTCACGAACACACCTCCGTGTTGATATCGTCAAACCACACCGACGGGCAGTCCGGCGGCACAGGGCATCCTTACAGCCTGTATCGTGCCACCATCGGGTTGGCATCGCCTCCAGGAGAGAACCATGGCCCCTTCGCATTTCCATTCGATATCGCCGTTCCTCGGCACCGATGACCTGCCCGCCGCACTGGCCTTCTACCGGGAAAAACTGGGTTTTGACCTGGCCTGGGAATGGGGCAGCCCGCTGGAAGTAGCAGCCGTGTGCCGTGACCAGGTCGAGATCACCCTCACCTGCCGCAGTGACGCCAAACCCGGCGGCAGCTGCCGCCTGTACATTGGCATCGATGCGATCGACCACTACCACGCGCAGTTGCAGCAGGCCGGCGTGACGATCAGCGTCGCCATCGGCGACCGCCCCTATGGCATGCGCGATTTCAGTGTTGCCGACCCGGACGGCAACGTACTGACTTTCGGCCAGCCACTGCCGCAGGCACAGCCTGCCTGCTGAACGCCCGCAGCCCCGCTTCGCTGCTCCGGCCGCGAAGCGGGCATGGACCACGACGACGGCCAGGCAAGCCTGCGATTGCAGGCGCGGCAGCAACACCTGGCTTCATTTGCCTTGCGGCAGCTTGCTTCTCAGGGTTTCACGTCGTGCCGGCGCGCCAGCATGTAGCCCAGCCAGGCGAACGGCAGGTAGGCCACCAGTACGTCCAGCACCTCGAACCATCGCGGCGCCGGCAACATGAAGCAGGCCGCTACCCCGCCGGCCAGGAACAGCAGCGCGATTACCGCCGCCGGTACCCAGCGCCTGCGCCCAACCAACCACGTGGCGATGAAAGCACCGGCCAGGGTGCCCAGCCCATGGGCCAGGAACGGAAACACGAAGTGCACCGGCTCCAGCAAAGGCATCGCGGCCTTGAGCCCTTCAGTGGTTGTCGTATCCACGCCTGCCGGCGGTGGCACCACCCGGCTGCCGAGCAGGATCAGGCCCATGTTCACCGCGCTGCCAACGATGAAACCCACCACCACCGCCAACACGCCTTTCAGAAACGCTCGCATTGCCGCTCTCCCGTGTCGCCCACCGATGCGCCAGTATGATCCGCACCCGGGCGGCCGGCACATCGCTTGGCCACATCGCCTACGACAGTGCGGGATCAGCAGTTGCCCGGCTGCCGGAACCGGCGCCGTCATGCACGCCAATGCCCCGGTCACGCCTTGCTGACCAGGGCATCGGGTGGTACCGGGCCTGCCAGCCCAGTACCAACTTCACTCAGCCGCTCAACGCTGCTGGTCCTTCAGGAACAACCAGGTGATCAGGCTTGCATCCGGCCCCTGCGGGTCGGTGAACGGCAGGCCGGAGTTGCTGCCGCTCCAGGCGTGGCCCATGCCGTGCACAACGTAGTGCTGGACCAGCATTCTGCCCCCGTAGGTGTAGTTGTCGATGGTGTAGGCACGGCCGCCCGGCACCTGCGCATTGATGGTGCTGGTAGGCACGTACTTGACCGAGTCGTTGTCAACGCCGTCATCGGCCAGGTCGTTGGTCTGCAGGAACTGGCGCACGGCCTGGCGTCCATTCAACGGGTTGACCGTGGCATCGGCGCTGCCATGGAACACCAACACCGGCAGCGGGCGTGGCGACGGCGAACCCGAGCACTGCCAGGCAAGGCGCTCATTGCTCTCCGGCGAATAAATGCTGCCCGCCAGCAACGCATAGGCACTGCCGGAAATGGTGGTCGCGCCCTTGTACATGCCGCCGGAATGCACGGCGCCGGCGGCAAACACATCCGAGTAGCAGGCCAGCATGATCGAGGTCATCGCACCGCCAGCGGAAATGCCGGTGACGTATACCCGGCGTGGATCAACGTTGTAGCCGGCCTTCACCGCGTCCACGATGCCAGCCAGGATCGAGGCCTCACCGCTGCCGCGCGCCTGGTTGATCGGCAACTGCCAGTTCCAGCAACGCGCCGGGTTGGCGGTGACGTTCTGCCGCGGGTAGACCGCGATGAAACCTTCGCTGTCGGCAATATCGTTGAAGCCCGATGCTTCCCCCATCAGGTTGGGCCCGTTGACGCAGCCGTGCAGTACCAGCAGCAACGGCAGCGCTTGTGTCTCTGAATAGTCCGCTGGCACCCAAACCTGATACTCGCGGGCACCGTAGATGTTGCCGTACACGCCAATGTCCCAGTGCCCGGATGTCGTCTGCGCACTGGCGCTGCCGGCCAGTGCAAGCCATGCAAACAGTAAAGCAATGCCCGCCTTGATCGTATCGATGCCGTATTTCATAGCCAGATCCCCATGCGTGAGTCGTGGATGAAGTCGTACCGAAAAACCCCGCCGGGCGAAGTACCCGGCGCGTGTTGCAACGCCGCCGTCATACCCAGCCGGTGGCGTAATAGATGCCGATCACGACAAACACCGCGAGCGTCTTGATGATCGTCACCGCAAAGATGTCCTTGTAGGCCTGTCGATGGGTCAGGCCCGTCACCATCAACAAGGTGATGACCGCACCGTTGTGCGGCAGGCTGTCCATACCACCCGAGGCCATCGAGGCAACCCGATGCAGCACCTCCATCGGGATGCCGGCTGCCTGCGCATTGGCGATGAAGCTGTCGGACATTGCCGCCAACGCGATGCTCATGCCACCGGAGGCCGAGCCGGTTACGCCGGCCAGGCCAGTCACGGTGACCGCTTCATGCATCAAGGGGTCCTTGATCGAGCCCAGCGCATTGGCCACCACCATGAAACCCGGCAATGCCGCGATCACCGCGCCAAAACCATATTCCGATGCGGTGTTCATGGCGGCCAGCAGCGCACCGCTGATCGCGGTCTTGGTGCCGTCGGCAAACTGGGTGACGACCGGGCGCCAGGCCAACGCCAGCACCGACAGGATGCCGACCAGCAATGCACCTTCTACCGCCCAGATCGCGGCGATCTTCGGTACTTCCTGCACCACCGGCGCAGCCTTGCCCATGATCGACGGCACGAAGCTGTGCTCGGCGCCATACCACTGCGGTATGCCCAGGGTGAACAACTTGTTCGATACGAACACCAGCAGCAGCGGCAACACCGCGATACCCGCATGCGCAAGGTTGCTGCCGGCAAACGGCGCCGGTTCGTTGACCAGCGTGGCCAGGTCGCCATAGCCCTCGCCCTTGCGTGCCGCAACGCGACGGCGCCACTCCAGGTAGGCCATGCCGACCGCCAGCACGAACACGCTGCCCAGCGTGCCCAGCACCGGCGCGGCCCAGGTGTCGGTGCCGAAGAACGTGGTCGGGATGATGTTCTGGATCTGCGGCGTGCCCGGCAGCGCATCCATGGTGAAACTGAAACCGCCCACCGCCAGCGTGGCGGGGATCAGGCGCTTGGGGATATTGCTCTGCCGGAACATCTCGGCAGCAAACGGATACACCGCAAACACCACCACGAACAATGAAACGCCGCCGTAAGTGAGCAGGCCCGACACCACCACGATCGACAGCATCGCCCGCTGCGGGCCGAACAAGCGGATCGTCGCACCCACGATCGATTTGGAGAAACCGGAGAGCTCAATCAGCTTGCCGAACACCGCACCCAGCAGGAACACCGGGAAGTACAGCTTGAGGAAGCCGACCATCTTGTCCATGAAAAGGCCGGTGAACATCGGCGCCACCAGCGAGGGATCGGTCAACAGCACCGCGCCGAGTGCGGCGATGGGCGCAAACAGGATCACGCTGTAGCCGCGGTAGGCCACCAGCATCAGGAAACCCAGCGCAGCAAGTACGATCAGCAACGACATACGGCGCTTCCAGAGGAGGAGGCGCCCAGTAATCCAGATCCGGTGGCCGCTGCCGACTGTACCTAGGTCTACTCGCTGCGGCGCAAGTGCCCCGCTAGCCTAGGGTCCAAGGGTGGTAATGGGCCACCTGCATCGCACATTGCCTGGGGGAGGACCGAATGAAGCGGAACTGTTTGAGCCTGATGATCGGCGCATTGCTGGCCTCCGGGCCGGCGTGGGCACAGGAGGCGCAGCCGGCTGCGTCCACAGCGGACAGGGGCGCTTCGGCCACCAACCTGGACAGCATCGTGGTGACCGCGCGCAAGCGCGAGGAAACCCTGCAGGAAGTGCCGGTCGCAGTGACGGCATTCACCTCCGAGGCGCTGGACAAGTTGAACGTGCAGGACATCGGCGACCTGGACGCGCAGGTGCCCAACCTGACCATCTATGCCGCGCGCGGTGCCAGCAGCACGGTCACCGCCTATATCCGCGGCATCGGCCAGTCCGATCCCACCTGGGGCGCGGACCCGGGCGTGGGCATCTATCTGGATGACGTGTACATCGCGCGTCCGCAGGGTGCGCTGCTGGACGTATTCGATGTCTCGCGCATTGAAGTGCTGCGTGGCCCGCAGGGCACGCTGTACGGCAAGAACACCATTGGCGGCGCCATCAAGTACGTTTCGCGTGGCCTGCCGACCACGACCGAAGGCTTTGCCCAGATCACCGTGGGCAACTACAACCAGCTCGACGCCAAGGCCGCCATCGGCGGGCCGCTGGGTGGGCCGGACAGCGGCCTGCGCGGCCGTATTGCCGTGGCCAGCATGAACCGCGACGGCTTCGGTGAGAACACCCTCACCGGCCAGCCGATCAGCGACAAGCAGGTCAATGCGGCGCGACTGAACCTGGGCGCCTACGCCGGCGATGATTTCGACGTGCAGTTCGCGCTGGACTGGATTGATGACCAATCCGGCATGCGCGGCTCCAAGATGCTGGCACCCAATCCGTTCACCCCGGCCTACCCGCCGATGGACGACCGCTATGACATCCGCTCGGGCATGCCCAACCTCAACAGCGTGGAAACCAAGGGCGCGTCGGCCACTGTGAACTGGCGGCCCAATGACGATGTCGCGTTGAAATACGTGGTCGCCAAGCGTGAATCCGACAGCCACTCCAACATCGATTTCGACACCACGCCGGTCAAGCTTGCCGACGTCGGCGGCTCCTACGCCGACAACCAGGTCAGCAACGAAGTGCAGTTCAACTATGACGGCGGTGGCCGCGTGCGCGGCGTGGTCGGCCTGTACCAGTTCAGCGGTGAAGCCGGCGGGCAGATCCGCAACAACTTCTTCAACCTGCAGTTCGGCGACACGCGCGGCAAGGTGCTGACCGACAGCATCGCGCTGTATGCGGACTGGACCTTCGACCTGACCAACAAGCTCAAGCTCGATGTCGGCGCGCGCTATACCGACGAAGACAAGCGCGCGATCGTGCTCAATCGTTTCTACGCCGATGCGAGCTTCAGCCGGCCGATTGCGGTTGCGGCCGATTTCGACAAGACCACCAATTTCAAGAACGTCTCGCCGAAGGTGTCGCTGGACTACCAGATCACCCCGGACATCATGGTCTACGGCCTGGCCACACGCGGCTTCAAGTCCGGCGGCTACAACATCCGCGCCAACGCCGTGGCGGTGCCGCGCTCGGCCGAGCCGTTCGACGACGAGACGGTGGACAGCTTCGAGATCGGCAGCAAGATGGCCTTCCTCGACCAGCGCCTGTTCCTGAACCTGTCGGCCTTCCACAACAAGTACAAGGACATCCAGTTATCGGTGTTCACCGGCATCGACACCAACGGCGACGGCGTTGACGATGCGTTCTTCGGCGATTTCACCAATGCCGGCAAGGGCACCGTCAACGGCCTGGAAGTGGAATACCAGTACCTGCCGACGCCCAATTGGCTGATCTCCGGCAACCTGGCCTGGCTGGACACCAAGTACGACGAATACATCGATGGCGGCATCAACGTTGCCAACAAGATGAAGTTCACCAATGCCCCGGATTTCTCCGGCGCCTTGAACGTGGAGTACCGCACCGCGCTGGCCAACGGCGGCAATCTTTCCGCACGGGTGGGCTACAGCTACCAGAGCGAAGTGTGGCCGACCACCGACCTGAGCCCGGTGATCCGGCAGGACGGCTATGGGCTGGTCAATGCCGGCGTGATCTGGAAGCTCAACGACGCCTGGACGTTCTCCCTGCAGGGCACCAACCTGGCCGACAAGGAATACCGCACCACGGGTTACAACATCCCGGCGGTCGGCACGCTGATCGGCTTCTATGGCCCGCCGCGCCAGTACAGCCTCAGCGTTCGTTACGATTTTTAAGGAACCACCGCATGGCGCAGTCCTACGATGACCTGTACTGGAACAGCAGCGACGGCCTGCGCCTGCATGCACGCGACCATGCACCTGCCGCGGGGGAATCGCCCCGCGGCACGGTGGTCTGCATCCCGGGCCTGACCCGCAATGCCGCCGACTTCGACGCCCTGGCCCAGACACTGACCGCCATCGGCTGGCGTGTGCTTGCCGTGGACCTGCGCGGCCGCGCCGGCTCGGCACGGGCGACCGATCCGTCCAGCTACAACCCGCGGACTTATGCCGACGACATGGTGGCGCTGCTGCGTTCGCAGGGCATCGACAAGGCCGTGTTCATCGGCACTTCGCTGGGCGTGCTGGTCACCGTCACGCTGGCCACCCGCGCACCGCAGCTGATCGCCGCTGCGGTACTCAACGATGCCGGCCCGAAAGTGCCACGGCAGGCATTGGCACGGATCGGCAAGTACGCCGGCAAGACCTTGCCGCCGATGGATCTGCAACAGGCGGCCGCTTACGCCGAGTCGATCGGCAAGGCCTCCTTTCCGCGTTTCAGCACCGACGATTGGCGGGCGATGGCATCGCGCATGTTCCGCCAGCGCGACGACGGCCTGCTGGAACTGGACTACGACCCGGCCGTCATCCGCACCACCCGCCCATGGGTGCTGTGGCTGCTGCGTCCGCTGCTGTGGCGCGCGGTGCGCACGCTCACCGGCCATGCCCCGACCCTGATCGTGCGCGGTGCGCTTTCGGACATTCTTCCGCCCGACGTGGCACGGCAGATGGCAGCCACCTCACCGGACGCCCGCCTGGTCGAAGTGCCCGACGTCGGCCATGCCCCCACACTGTCCGAGCCGGAAGCGCGTGACGCCATCCTGACCTTGCTGGAGCGCGTGGCATGAGTGATATCGACGACACCCTGCCGCCGGCGTTGGCAGCACTGCAACGCTGGGCCGGAACCGAGCGCCTGGGTGCCCGCGTGCAGGTGGGGCAATCGCGCATCGACGCATTCGCCGACGCCACCGGCGACCACAACTGGATCCATGTCGATCCGGCGCGGGCGCAGGCCGAACTGCCGGGCGGGCAGACCATCGCCCACGGCTTCCTGCTGCTGTCGCTCACCGTCGAGGAAGACGTGGCGGCGCTGGCCGCAATCCCCGGCATCGCCCGGGTACTCAACTACGGTTTGAACAAGGTGCGCTTCCTGGCCCCGGTGCCCAGTGGTTCGGAAGTACGCGTGCGCTCGCGGCTGCAGTCGCTGCAATGCCGCCAGCCCGGGCAATGGCTGCTTACCCAGCAAAAGACCGTGGAGCTGCAGCCGGCCGGCGAGGTCGCGCTGGTGGCCGAACAACTCGCCCTGGTCTTCATCGACCCCTAGTCCGCCCCACTCCGGCGGCCCCCGCAGCACCGTGCCGACCGGCACCTGCCCGGCGCCCGGCCGGGCCCCTACACTGGAGCGATGTTGACGCCTTCCATCGTCCTGTTGGCCTGCATCGCGTGGACCGTGCTGCTGTTCGGCGTGGCCCTGTGGGGTGAACGCCAGGGCCACCGTCTCGGCAGGATCTGGCCAGCCATCTATGCGCTGTCACTGGCCGTGCACTGCACCGCATGGACGTATTACGGGGCCGCCTCGCAGGGCGTGCAATGGGGCTTTGCAATCCCGCCAACCCTGATCGGCATGGCCCTGATCTTTGCCTTCGGCCTGCCGTTTTTGGCACGGCTCGGGCGCTTGGCCAAGCAGCACAACAGCGCCACCATTGCGGACCTGGTCGTCGCGCGCCTGCGCACCGACCAAGGGCTGGGCATGACCATCACCCTGGTCGCGCTGCTGGGCATCATTCCGTACATCGCGCTGCAGCTCAAAGCCGTCAGCCAGGGCCTTACCGCGCTGCTTGGCGATCAGTTCGCCGCCAGCGGCTGGCGGCTGGACATGTCGTTCTGGTTCGCGCTGACGATGGCGGCATTCACCATGCTGTTTGGCGCGCGCAAGGCCTCGGCCACCGAACACAACCGCGGCATCGTCGTGGCGCTGGGGCTGGAATCACTGCTCAAGCTGGCCGCATTGCTGGCCATTGGCCTGTATGCAGCCTTGTCGGTGCATCAGGCGGGCAGCCCGCTGGTTGAAAAGATGCTGCACCTGCCGCCGCCAGCAGTGGTGCCGGACTTCCTCACCATGGTCGCCCTGGGCGCGATGGCGGCGTTCACCCTGCCCCATCAATTCCACGTTGGCGTGGTCGAGCTGCGCCAATCCTCGGACCTGAAAACCGCACGCTGGCTGTTCCCGCTCTACCTGTTGCTGATCGGCCTGCCGTCGGTGCCGATGGCGCTGTCGGGCGCCGCCCAGCTGCCGGCCTCGGTATCGCCGGATCTGTACGTGCTGGCCTTGCCGCAGGAGCGCGGCCACCACGTGCTGGCGTTGCTTGCTTACCTTGGCAGCCTGAGCGCCGCCACCGGCATGATGATCCTGTCCGGTTTGACCTTGTCGATCATGCTCGGCAACCACGGCTTTGGCGCACGCCTGCTCGGCGGCGTGGATGGCGATGCCGGTGCCGATCTTCGCCCCCGTGTGCTGGCGTTCCGCCGCGGCGGCATTCTTGCCGTGTTCCTGATGTCGTGGCTGTACAGCCGCGCGATGAGCGGCACCGAGGCCCTGAGTGATTTCGGCCTGATGTCATTCACCGCGCTGTCGCAGCTGGCGCCAGCGGTGCTGCTGGCGGTGTACCGGCCGCGCACCCCGTCGCCGGCAATCATGGCCGGCATCGTGCTGGGCTCGCTGGTGTGGCTGTGGCTGGTATTGCTGCCGATGGTGATACCGGCGCCCGAACCTTCCGCCAGCCCGGAAGGGTTGCACTGGCTGGCGCTGTTCTCGCTGCGCATGCAGCCCGGCCATATCGCCATCAGCATGGGCGCCAGCCTGGCGGTCAACCTGGTCACTGTTGCACTAGTCGCCCGTGCCGTGCGCCCGTCCCTGCCCTTGCAGCGCGACGCGGTAGCCGCCGCGTCGATGCGCAAGACCGCCGGGCGCTTCCTTGGCCAGGAACGCGCGCGGCAATTGATGGCCGGCCATGCCGGGCAGATGCTGGACGACGAGCGTGTCACCGCGATCGAGCGCGAACTCACCGCCGTGGTGGGTGCCGGCATGGCGCGGCTGCTGGTCGAGGCCGCACGTGATGGCGGGGCCGCGCCGTTGGAAGCGGTCACCCGCGCGGTTGGCGAGGCCACCCAGGTGCTGCGCTTCAACCAGCGCCTGCTCGAAGCAGCACTGGAAAACATGAGCCAGGGCATCAGCGTGGTCGATGCGCAGCTGCAGCTGGTGGCCTGGAACAGACGCTATGCCGCCCTGTTCAAGTTTCCCGCCGAGCTGCTGCAGGTGGGCCAGCCGGTCGCCAACCTCACCGCGTGGGCGCTGGGCCAACTGAAGATCGGCGACAGCCCCGGCGACAATCCCGACAAGGCATTGACCCGGCGAATGGCGCATATGCGCCGCGGCACGCCGCACTTGTCAGAGCGGATTTTCCCCGACAACACCATCGTCGAAATCCGTGGCAACCCGATGCCCGGCGGCGGCTATGTGGCCACATTCACCGACGTCACCGCGTTCCGTCTGGCCGAGGACGCACTGAAGCGCAGCAATGAAACCCTGGAGCACCGCGTACAGGACCGCACTGCGCGTCTGGAACAGGCGGTGCGCGAAGCCGAGCGGGCCAATGTGGCAAAAACACGTTTCCTCACCGCCGTCGGTCATGACCTGATCCAGCCCTTGCACGCCGCGCAATTGCTTACCGATGCGATGTCGCAACACATCGAGTCCGAGTTCCTGGACAGCTTCCTGCGGCAGATCCGCGGCGCCCTGGATTCCACCGATGACCTGCTGTCGGGCCTGCTCGACATTTCACGGTTGGAAGCCGGCGGCCTGGTCGCCGACCCGCGTCCGTTCGCGCTGTCGAACGTGCTTGATCCGCTGGCCCAGGAATTCGCCGTGCTGGCGGCCGCACGTGGCCTGCAGTTCCGTTATGTACGCACGCGCGCCTGGGTCCACAGTGACCCGCTGCTGCTGCGCCGCGTGCTGCAGAACTTCCTGGCCAATGCCATCCGCTACACCCAGCGCGGCGGCGTGCTGCTGGGTGTGCGTCGTCATGGCCAAACCCTGTCCATCGGCGTGCATGACAGCGGCCCCGGTATCGCGCGTGAGCAGCAGACCGTGGTGTTCGAGGAATTCCAGCGTGGCGACCGCAGCAATGGCCAGGGGCTGGGCCTTGGTCTGGCCATCGCGCACAGGATCGCCAGCCTGCTGCATGCGCCGCTGGCGCTGCAAAGCGTGGTCAATCGCGGCTCCGCATTCTCCATCAGCGTGCCGCGTGCCCATCCGCCCGCCACCTCACGCACTGAAACGCCGGCCAGCAACAGCACCATCAAGGGAGCCCGGGTGCTGGTGGTGGACAACGATCCCGACGCGCTTCAAGCCATGCAGCAGATGCTGCTGGCCTGGGGCTGCGAGGTCACCGCCGTACGCGATGGCAAGGCCATTGATGCGGCCGCGCGTGATGCCAGCCTTTGGTTGTTCGACTACCACCTCGACGATGACGACACCGGCGTGCAGCTGTGGACGCGGCTTGTTGCTACGCATGGGGCGCGGCCAACGGTGATCCTCAGTGCCGACACCAGCAGCCAGACCAGGGAAGCGGTACGTGAAGCCGGCCTGTCGCTGCTCAACAAACCCTTCAAACCGCTGGCGCTGCGCTGGGCCATCAATCACCTGCTGGCGGCACGCAGCCCCGCCGCCAGCCCCCGGGCTGCAGACAGCAACGTGGCCGGCTGATCGGCAACAGGCCGCTCAGGCGTCCGGGTGTTCGCGCAGCTTCTGTTCGTGGGTTTCGTCGATATGCCGCGACGGATCGGCCAGGCCCAACTCGTGCAGCACGCGTATGGCCTGCGCACGGTTGCGCACCCCCAGCCGGCCCATGATGCGCGTCATGTGCGCCTTGACCGTGCGCAACTGCACGCCCAGGCGGTCGGCGATCTGCTTGTTGAGCAGCCCCTCCGCCACCAGGCTCAGCACCTTGTATTGATGTGCGGACAGGCTGGACAGGCGTGCGGCCAGGTCGGCGTCCTTGCTGAAGGGCGCAACCCGCGCCACGGTTTCGCGCAGCATCGCCGGGATCCAGCGTTCGCCATCGAGCACGGTCTGCAAGGCCTGCTGCAGATCCACCAGCCCGGAACTCTTGGGCAGATAGCCCGCCGCGCCCAGGTCGATGGCACGGCGGATCACATGCGGTTCTTCGTTGGCCGAGACGATGATGATCGCCAGCCCGGGCTGCAGCGCGCGGATCGTCGCCAGGCCCGCAAGGCCGTGGTTGCCCGGCATGTGCAGGTCCAGCAGCATCAGATCGATCGGCTGGTTTTCGATGACTTCCAGCACACCATCGAGCGAATCGGTTTCGCTGATCTGCAGGTCAACAACCGCCTCGTCGGCCGCGCGATGCAGTGCGGCACGGAACAAGGGGTGGTCATCGGCGATGAGCAGGGTTGGCATGTCGGTGCGAGGTTAGCAAATCCGTCCACAGCTGAGCACGGGTACCTAGGTACGCTGGTATCTCCACGCCGGATTGATAGGGTTGGACCATGAACATTCTCCATCGCATCCCCCTGCTGTGCGCGGCGCTGCCACTGTTGTCGGGCAGCGTCTTCATGGTGAACGCCGCTGAGCCCAGCGCTGCCACCGCTCCGGTATTCGAGCAGTGGCGCGAAAGCCAGCACCGTGGCGGCGATGAGCTGATGACCGCGGGACTGGGGCTGGAAGGCCTGCGCGCCAGCGCCGCCCCGGTGTTTGCCAACCCTGCCCTGCCTACCGCCGAAGAGGCCCGCCGGCGTGCGATCTGGAGCAGTTGGCGCGGCATTGCGGACCTGACCCCGGGCGGCGGCTTCGGCGATGTCTACGGCAGCGTCCAGCCCTCACCGGGCCGCGAATTCTCTGCATATGCGCGCATCCCCGGTGCACGCCAGCCGCATCGCGTGCTGGTGCAGATACCCGACAACTTCGACCCCGCGCGCCGCTGCCTGGTGGCCACCGCGTCCTCCGGCTCGCGTGGCATCTACGGCGCGATCCCTGTTGCCGGCAGTTGGGGCCTGGCCCACGGTTGCGCGGTCGCTTATACCGACAAGGGCGCCGGCAGCGACTACTACGACCTGGACGCGAAGTCCGGCTTCCAGGCCGATGGCACACCCGCCACGCACGGCGCGTTGGCTTTCGTGCCCGAGGCTGGCACCGCTGCGCACGGCGTGGCGTTCAAGCATGCCCATTCGGGCGACAACCCGGAGGCAGACTGGGGCCGGCATCTGGTGCAGGCGGTGCAGTTCGGGTTGCAGGCGCTGGACCGCGCCTATCCGCAGTCGGCGCCGTTCACCTTGGCCAACACCCGCACGCTGGGTGTCGGCGTCTCCAACGGCGGCGGTGCGGTGTTGCGTGCCGCCGAAATCGAGGGCGACTGGTTCGACGCAATGGTGGCCGGCGAACCCAATGTCTCGGTCGCGGGCGCGCCGCCGTTGTATGACTTCGTCACCCAAGCCGCCCTGCTGATGCCCTGCGCGTTGCTGGCAATCGATGATCTGCCACAACCGCCCGTGCAGGCACAGGCGCGACCACTATGGAGCCAGCAATGCGCTGTGCTGAAAGCCAAGGGGCTGGTGCAAGGCGAAGACACCGATGCGCAGGCCAGCTCCGCGCGCCAGCAACTGGCCAACGCGGGCCTGAGCGACGGCGCATTGCGTGCCGGTGCGTTCTCCACGGGGTTCGACCTGTGGCGCGCCATTGCGGTCACCTACGCCTCGGCCTACGGCGGCTTTGCTGCCGGCCAACACCCCTGCACCTATACGTTCTCGGCCGCTGGCGCCGATGGCAAGCCTGGCGCGTCGGCACCTGAAACACGCGCAAGCTGGTGGAGCGAAGCCAGCGGCATTCCGCCGGGCAGTGGCGTGATGCTGGTGGACAGCAACGCCGCATACGCTGCCGATGATCCCTTGCGCGGTTTGCGCTGCCTGCACGCGCTCGGCACCGGCGACAACACCGACGCCCAGCGGGTGCGTGCCGGCATCGCCAAGGCAGCGGCCAAGGCCCCGCGTGCCGGCCTGCCGATCGTGATCATTCATGGCATCGACGATGGTTTGGTGCCGATCAGCATGACCAGCGACCGCTACGTGCCGCTGGCCCGCGCTGCCGGCGCACAGATCGCCTATTGGCGCGTGACCAATGCGCAGCACTTCGATTCGCTGCTGGCGTTCCCGGACTACCGCAAGCGCTATGTGCCGCTGCTGCCCTATATGTTCGCGGCGATGGACCAGGTGTGGGACCACCTCGAAAACCCCGCCCATGCCCTGCCGCAGGATGCGCTGATCGAAACAACCCCGCGTGCGGAAGCCCCCCTGCAGCCTGCGCAGCTGTCCGTTCCCGCTGTTTCCAGCCGCTGACAGCCGCCCCACGCTGCCATCCAGGAATTCACATGTCTTCTGCCACGTCATCAAACCCGCCCGATCCCGGCGCCTACGCGTACCCGCTGCTGATCAAGCAGCTGCTGCATACGCCGCTGGCGGTACGCCCCGAGCAGGAAATCGTCTACGGCGACAATGTGCGCCACGACTACCGCACCTTCCACGCGCGCATCGGCCAACTGGCCGGCCTGCTGCAGTCGCTGGGCGTGAAGCCCGGCGACACCGTGGCGGTGATGGATTGGGACAGCCACCGCTATCTGGAAAGCTACTTCGCGGTGCCGATGATCGGCGCGGTGCTGATGATGGTGAACATCCGCCTGGCGCCGGAGCAGATCGCCTACACGCTCAACCACAGCGGCGCGCGGGTGATCCTGGCCAATCGCGAATTCCTGCCGGTGCTGGAAGGCATCAATGAACAACTGCCGGACGTGCGCACGCGCATCCTGCTGGACGATGCAGGCGGCCCGCTGCCGGAAGGTTTCGCAACCGAATACGAAGCCGGCCTGCGCCACGCCGAGCCGGTCACCCACTTTCCCGATTTCGACGAAAACACCCGCGCCACCACGTTCTACACCACCGGCACCACCGGCCTGCCGAAGGGCGTTTACTTCAGCCACCGGCAACTGGTGCTGCACTCGCTGTCCGCGATGGCGGCACTGGGCTCGGCGCCGACACAAGGCCGCCTGCATCGCGACGACGTGTACATGCCGATCACGCCGATGTTCCACGTCCACGCCTGGGGCGTGCCGTATGTGGCCACGCTGATGGGCATCAAGCAGGTGTATCCCGGCCGCTACGTTCCAGCGCGGCTGCTGGAGCTGATCCGGCGCGAGAAGGTAACGTTCTCACACTGCGTGCCGACCATCCTGCATATGCTGCTGAGCGATGCCACCGCAGCAGACACCGACCTGCGCGGCTGGAAAGTCATCATCGGTGGCGCGGCGTTGCCACGGGCCTTGGCGCAGCAGGCGCTGGCGCGCGGCATCGACATTTTTGGTGGCTACGGCATGTCCGAAACCTGCCCCGTGCTGACCCTTGCCCAGCTCGACACCGAGGCCTTGGCCGGGACCGACGAGGAACTGTCACTGCGGACCAAGGCCGGCATTCCAATACCGCTGGTAGATCTGCGCATCGTCGACGAAGACATGAATGATGTGGCGCACGACGGCAATGCCACCGGCGAAGTGATGGTGCGTGCGCCGTGGCTTACCCAGGGCTACCTGCACAACCCGGACGCCTCCACGGCCTTGTGGGCCGGCGGCTATCTGCATACCGGCGACATCGGCAACATCGACGCGGGCGGCTATCTGCGCGTGACCGACCGCATCAAGGACGTCATCAAGACCGGCGGCGAATGGATTTCCTCACTGGCACTGGAGGACATCATTGCGATGCATCCGGCGGTCAACGAGGTCGCGGTGATCGGCATTGCCGATGAAAAATGGGGCGAACGCCCGCTGCCACTGGTGGTCCGGCATGCCGGCAGCGAGGTGAGCGAAGCCGAGATCATCGAGCTGGTGGCCGCCCGCAGCCGCGCCGGCGACATCTCCCGCTACGCGATTCCCGAGCGGGTCCGGTTTGTCGATGCAATCGAGCGCACCAGCGTGGGCAAGATCAACAAAAAGAAGCTGCGCAGCCTGCATGACCTTCCGGTGGAACGACCCGGCAGCTGATCCCTGCCCTGCAGGACGGTACTCCGTCCTGCAGGGCGCGTTGAATGCCTTCGAGCTGCGCATTCGCAGCCGGCCAGCACGATGACATTCAGCCCTCGGGCGTACTGGTCGCCTTGTAAACCGGCTCACCATCCACCCAGGTTGACAGCACCTTCAGCTTGTCCAGCTGGTCGGCAGCGACCTTCAGCGGGTCGCCGTCCAGCACCACGAAATCGGCACGCAGGCCGCGCTGCAGGGTGCCGACCTGGGCTTCGTCGTGACCGGCCCAGGCCGCATCACTGGTGAAACCGCGCAGCGCTTCTTCGGCGCTCAAGCGTTGTTCCGGCTGCCAGCCGCCCGGCGGCTGGCCATCGCTGTCCTGACGGGTCACCGCCGCATACAGGCCCAGCCGTGGATCAACATGCTCCACCGGGAAATCCGAACCCAGCGCCAGGCGCGCGCCGCTGTGCAGATAACGCTGCCAGGCATACGCGCCCTTGACCCGCTCCGGCCCCACCCGCTGCTCGGCCCAACCCATGTCCGAGGTTGCGTGGGTGGGCTGCATCGAGGCGATCACGCCCAAGCCGGCGAAACGTGGAATGTCCTCCAGCGATACCACCTGTGCGTGTTCCACCCGCCAGCGATGGTCATTGCCCTTGCGCGCGCCCAACACCTTTTCGTAGGTGTCCAGCACGATGCGGTTACCACGGTCACCAATGGCATGCGTGGCCACCTGCACCTTGCAGCCATCGGCCTTGCGCACCGCCACGTCAAAATCCTCCGGCGAGGTCACCAGCAGGCCACGGTTGTGCGGGTCGTCGCTGTAGTCGGCCAGCATCGCCGCGCCGCGGCTGCCGAGTGCGCCATCCATGAACAGCTTGACGCCGCGCATCTGCAGGCGGCCACCGGCATGGGTGTAGAGACCGTTTTTGCACAGGTCGTCGAGCGCACCCTCGTTGCCATTGGCGTAAGCATCGATGCGCAGCGGCAGCTTGCCCTCGTCGGCCAGCCGCTTCATCAGCGCCAGGTCCTCGCGCGACACGCCCATGTCATGCACGCCGGTCAGGCCATTGCTCACCGCGGACTGCAGCGCCGCAAGCAGGCGCTTCTCGCGCGTGGCATCGTCCAGCGGCGGAATGTGGGCGCTGACCAGCCGCGATGCGGCATCCACCAGGATGCCGGTGGGCTTGCCGGCGGCGTCACGGACAATGCGCCCGCCATCGGGCTGCCAGCTGCCGGACAGCGACTTGCCGCCCTTCTCCGCCCGGCGGATGGCTGCGCTGTTCACCCAGCCGGCATGGCCGTCAACGCGGTCCAGGTAGAGCGGACGTTCCGGGAAAGCTGCATCCAGGTCGGCCACGGTCGGGAACGCAGTATCGTCCCAGCGGTTCTGGTCCCAGCCACGGCCCAGCAACCATTCGCCTGGCGCCAGGTTCTTTTCAAAGGCCTGCAACCGCGCCACGATTTCGGCACGGCTGCGCGCACCGGAAAGGTCCGCCTGCGCCAGCGTGTCACCCAGATACACCAGGTGCGCATGCGCATCGATCAGGCCCGGCACCACGGTTGCCTCACCGGCATCGATGCGCGGCGCATCGGGATAAAGCTGCAGCATGGCCTCGGCACTGCCCACATCCAGCAGGCGGCCGCTGTCGGTATCCCAGGCCAGCGCACCGGCCACCGGCTGGGCCGGGTCGCCGGTGCGGATGGTATCGGCCACCAGCACACGCACTTCGGCGTGGGCCGTACTCAACTGCAGGCAGGGAAGCAACAGGGCAAGACAGGCGACACGACGCATTGCAGGCACTCCTGAACCGGATGTGCCGCGACTATGCCGTCATCACGCGGGCGTGACAAACCTCAGCGGTGTGTTCGGCGCCCGCGCCTCAGTCGGCGCTGACGTCCACGCGCACGCGGATACGCTCGCCGGGGTGATAGTCCCGGCGCGTGCGGTACTCGCGGCCGGCGTATTCGTAAGTGACGTCGTAGCCATCCACGCGCTCGCTCTCGCTGCCGTAGCCGCTGGGCTCGCACACGCGCACGTCGCCGCGGCGGTAGTCCTGGGTGCGGCTGTTGGCGTCATAGATGGCACGGCCAGCGGCACCGCCGGCAAGGGTACCGACGGCCGTACCGATGTAGCGGCCATCGCCACCACCGATCTGGCTGCCCAGCACGGCGCCGGCCAGGCCGCCGATCACCGTGGCGATCTGCCGCCCGGACTCACTGCCCTGCCGGTAGCTGCCGTCGTCATAGCCCCGGTCCACATAACCGTCGTTGCGATAACCGTTGCCGTAGTTGCCCTGGACATAGGCCCCGTCACTGCGCTGGTAGCAACGCTCGCCGCTGCCCTGGTTGCCGCCAACAATGATCGGATCCACCCGCACCACGCGCGCATAGTCGTAAGCCGGGCCGTTGTTGTTGCCGTAACTGCCCGGGCGGTACTGGCCGTCGTCGTAGCGCGGGTCGGGCCGGTATTGGCCATCGTCGTAACGTTGGGCGGACGCACTGAAAGCGGTGAACCCGCCCAGGATCAGAACACCGGCAAGAGGCAGCGAACGAAGCATGGCGGAAGGATCACTCGGCAGGGAATGTCGCGATGCTCAGGTGCATCGGGTGAAACCACCCTGAACCGGGCAACCGGCGTTGGCTGCCCAGCTCACACGGCGCATGAATCAGCTGGAAAACTCGGTTTCCAGGCTCACCGGCACCGCACTCAGCGCCTTGGACACCGGGCAGTTCTTCTTGGCGTCATCGGCCAGCGCGCGGAACCGGGTTTCGTCCAGCCCCGGAACAACCGCCGTCACTTTCAGGCGGATCTGCGAGAGCTGCGGGCCGCCTTCCATGGACAGATCGACATCAGCGCGGGTGTCCAGCGATGTGGGCGGAAACCCGGCCTCGCTCAACTTGGCCGACAACGCCATGGTGAAGCAGCCGGCATGCGCAGCGGCGATCAACTCTTCCGGATTGGTGCCCTTCTCATCGCCAAAACGGCTGTTGAAGGCGTAACGCGTGTTCTCCATCAAGCCACTTTGTGGCGTGCTCAACCGGCCCTGGCCGGACTTCAGATCCCCTTCCCAGTGCGCGGTGGCGTGACGCGAAATACCCATGGAACGACTCCTGTTGGTGGACGCCGGTGCAGCGTAGCGCAGCATCTGTTAGCGCATTGTGCGCCGCAGTGGGTACGGCACCCACATCAATCCACAACCTGGCGGCGGTGCCTGCTGACATGGCCGATACCCCTGTTTTCCCGCAACTTTCGCCATCGCTGCACGGCTGCAAGGTGCTCAGAAGCAATTTTTATGGGCTTTTTTGTCGATTGCCTATTGGCGGCATGCAATTCATGCCCTACATTTCGCTTGCCGACGGGGTCGGCACGACCAACAACCAACCGTTCAATGGAACAGGAAATCATGGCAAAGACCGCTAAAAAGGCTGCCCCGAAGAAGGCAGTGAAGAAAGTCGCCACCAAGGCCGCCGCAAAGCCGGCCGCACCGAAGCCGATCAAGGAAGCCCTGACCAAGTCGGGTCTGGTTGCACACATCGCCGAAGCCACCAGCGTTGCTGCCAAGGACGTGCGCGCCGTGTTCGCCGCCCTGGAAGGCGCCGTGGCCGCTTCGGTCAACAAGAAGGGCGCAGGCAGCTTCACCCTGCCGGGCCTGCTGAAGATCACCACCGTCAGCGTTGCCGCCAAGCCGAAGCGCAAGGGCATCAACCCGTTCACCAAGGAAGAGCAGTGGTTCGCCGCCAAGCCGGCCACCACCAAGCTGAAGGTTCGTCCGCTCAAGAAGCTCAAGGACGCCGCGCTCTAATCAGCGCGCCCCTTGTGGCGAACCAACGGGACGGCATTGCCGTCCCGTTTTTTTTTGCCCCGCGTGCTGCAGCGCCGGGCCAGGGAAATGCCCGCAGCACCTGCCGGGCGGGCCGGAAGTGCCGTGTTGCGACGACCGGAAACGCTCCCATGGGCCGCTGCGTTCCACCGGCGGCGGCGCGGAAACACTGGAACACAGCGTGTTGGTCCAACGCCTCGCACCGGCGCATGGGCGGGCCTATGGTGGCAGCCCTCCCCCCAACCTTTTCGATGCCGCCATGACAAGCAGCAAGCATCGCTATCGCATTACCGTCACCCCCATCGAGACCGATGGCCAGCAATGCAGTGGGCGCTGCACCATCGAGTTCGAGCAGCGCAGCCAGTACAGCTGGATGCAGGCGTTTGAATCCGCCCAGCGCCAACGCCGCCTGTCCTGCAACGACGACGCCAGCCTGGTGGTCGCCACCGGGCTGCTCACCGGCCTGGCCGAGGCGGCAACGCGGGACGACAGCCCGCTGGCCGCACTGCAGCCGGAGCTGGACCAGCTCCTGCAAAAGCTCGGCAACCTGCGCGACAAAGCGTGAACCGTTGCTGGTGATGCGCCGCATCCGCTAACTGGACATTCACCTGTTCCGGTTATCGTTCGCTCCCATCCCTGCCCTTGCCACGAGCCGCCCTGATGAACCCGCGCAACCTGCTCCTGCCTGTCGTCGCCTGCGTGGCCATGGCCACATCCGCCCACGCCGCACCGCAGGTGCAGGGCAAGCAACTGACCGTTGGCGCTGCCGATGTGCAGCAGTATCTGGACGGCAGTTTCCCGCGCACCCAGAAGGCACTGGGCGGCCTGCTGGCACTGACCGTCAGCCAACCGCGCCTGGCCCTGCCGCAGGGCAGCCGCCTGGATCTGGGCTTTGATCTGGCCATGGCCGCAGGCGGTTCAACCATGCCGGTCGGCAATGTGCAGATCAGCAGCGGCCTGCGTTACAACCCGCAGACACAGGGCTTCCACCTGGACCAGCCCACGGTCGACAACTTCCGCCCGGTCATGGCCGGTGGCGAAATCGACTCCAGCACCCGCAGCCTGCTCAACAGCTGGCTGGCCGACTACGCGCGCCGCGAACCCATCTACAAGATTGATCCGGCCATCGCCAAAGTGATGGGCGTGCTGCAGGTGCAATCGGTGGGTATCGAGAACGGCCGCATCGCAGTGACCTTCAATCAGGACCTGGGCAGCTTCGTGCCGCAGGGGTTGTTGGGCCGCTGACACCGCTTCACTTGTTTCCCAAAGGTGAGCCAATGTGGCTCACCTTGAACGGGCGCTCTGACGCCCCTGCAGCTCGACGAGCTCGCTATCTTCGCGACCCCGGACAAGCGCCGGCCCGACAACGTCGCGGAACCTGTATCGCCCCCGGCACTTCATACAGCCAACGGCCGAGTTGAATCGCGCCGGCCATCCCTGCCCGCGACAACTACGCCACGTCCGGGGCGAATCAGCCTGCGCAGGCCTGAGAAAACGCCTCCGCAAGTGCTCCTGTCGGCCGACACGACACACCACGACGTAAGCGGTGCAACGGTGTCTCCCTGCCAAGCATCCTCACAAGGCAAGCATCAGGGCTTTGTCTCCGATGGAGCGACCGCGCATAACAGCCGTAAAACAATCTCATTTATATGGAAATAATCGTCAGATTAATACTGACAATTAGACAGGGAAACAGCAGATAACCACCAAACCCGGGAACATCAGAATTCGCAATTTGCGCCAGCCAATACCACAGGGCAAATTCAAACCCCACGATCTAAACGGAACATATTGATGAATTGGTTCTATCTTGGACTGGCGGTTGTTTTTGAAATTGCTGTTGCCATTGCGGCGGGCAAGGCCAATGGTTTCAGCAACGTCCGCTGGACGACGATCACCCTGGCCGCCGGGGCTATTGCCACGTATTTCCTGAGTTTGGCTTTACTGACCTTTGACGTAGGTGTCGGCTATGCACTGTGGACGTCAATGGCCGGTGTCGGGATCGTGATACTTGGAATCCTGTTCTTCGGCCAACGCCTGAACTGGAAAAAAGTAGTTGGCACCGGACTTGTAATCAGCGGGGTTGTTGGCTTGCGCCTCAGCGGCGCCGCCTGATCCAGCGTGGATGGAACATTCCCCAGGAGATAATAAAAATCATGAAAGATGATCAAAGCAAGAGTCGAGCATGGGCCATGCTGTTGGCGGCGGGCCTGTTTGAAATAGGCTACGCGCTCAGCGTCGCCGGCAGCCAAGCATTTACCAAACCCGGCTGGTCGGCTTCCGCAATCATATTCTTCCTGCTGACGTTGTACGCACTAAGCGTAGCCCTGAAATCGATTGAGGTCGGGATCGGCTATGCGGTTTGGGCCGGTATCGGCTCGGCGGGGGCTGCCTTGCTTGGCGGCATTCTGCTCGACCAACCACTTACTTCGACCCAGGCTTTCTGGCTGGCGGTAATTATTATTGGTGTTGTCTGGCTGAAGCTTTCTGATCGTACCCAGCCTACCGCTGCACTTAGCTGATTGCGGTGTTGTCGTGCCCACACGGCAACACCCCCGGCCAACGGGTAATAATCCCATGAAAGCACCGACCCAAGCCATTTTATTGCGACACATGAAACTTGCCGTTGAAAACGGCGTCAACCATGTTGCTTGCGGACGGCTATTGTTCGCAGCGTTCGAAAACAGGCGAAAACGAAACAGGGATTGGAGTCCAATTCTTACGAAAACCGACTCTGGATTGGCCCCTGTTTTCCCCGGCCATGGCCGGTGGCGAAATCGACTCCAGCACCCGCAGCCTGCTCAACAACTGGCTGGCCGACTACGCGCGCCGCGAACCCATCTACAAGATTGATCCGGCCATCGCCAAAGTGATGGGCGTGCTGCAGGTGCAATCGGTGGGTATCGAGAACGGCCGCAT